>NZ_JBMIRS010000210.1:0-32229 GCF_049198005.1 Paracidovorax sp. MALMAid1276
GGATAGCCGGGCTATCCACTGCGCACCGCGCCTTGCAGCCCATCCCGCCAAGGCCGCTGCGCGACCCCTGCGAGAGCGTCAACAGGCTCCAGCCACGGCGCGGCGGCGCACCTCGGAGTGGCCCACGGGGCCTTGCCATGCCTCCACGGCTTCGGCGGGGTAGTGGGTGCCCACCGCGCCGCAAGCGGCCAGCGTGCCCACGGTGGCGGCGGCGATGGTGCCGCCACCGGCCAGGCGGATGACATTGCGTCGGTGCATGAGGGTGCTCCTGGTGAACAAAAAATGCGGGGGTGTGGAGGATAAAAACCGTTCAGGCAGTCACCACCGCAGCCGACGGGGCGGCGAGCGCCCCGCCCAGGTCCGCCAGCGCGTGGTGCACGGCGGTGTCGAACGGGGTGCGCGGCTCCTCGCCGATCAGCGCGGTGAGGCGCGCGTTGTCGAGCCGGTGCGGGGTGCGCCACAGGTAGCGCATCGCGGCCACGGACTGCAGCGTGGGGACCACCAGGCCCGCCAGCCGAACCAGCGCCCAGGGCATGCGCCCCACGCGCAGTGCGCCGCCCGGCGGCAGCCAGCCCCGGGTGGCCGCCACGGCCGCCAGGGCCTGCACCCATTGCTGGCCCGTGGCCTGGTGCCCGGCAAAGTGCAGGGTGTCGAACGCGGCCAGGCGGTGGCGCTGCTCGGCCACGCGCACCAGGGCGCGGGCCAGGTCGGGCAGGTAGGCCCAGGGCGTGGCCACATCGGCCGGGCCGGGCAGGGTGACGCGGCCGCGCGCCAGGTCTTTGGCCAGCACCAGGTCCAGCAGGCTGCCCGACCCGCTGCCAAAGAAGTCTCCCGCCCGCAGCACCACGGCGCGCAGGCCGCCATCCTGCGTGGCGGCCTGCAGGCGCTGCTCCAACTGCACGCGCAGGCGGCCCTTGAAGCCGGTGGCGGCCTGGGGGGTGGACTCGCGCAGCACGGCGGGCATGGCTTCGCCAAAGTTGTAGACATTGCCGGGCAGCATCAGCGTGGCGTGCAGCTGGCGCGCAATGGTGATGGCCGCCTCCATCAGCGCGGGCGCCTCTTCGCGCCAGGCCTTGTGGGTGTAGACAGGGTTGAGCGCGTGCACCACCACCTGCGCACCCTGCGCCTGCGCCACGAGTGCAGCGGTCTCATGCACCGCCACGGGCATCCACCACACACCGGCCATGGCCGGCAGGGTGGTGGCGGCACGCTGCGGCGTGCCGGGCCGCACCTGCGCCAGCACCTGCCAGCCAGCGTCGGCAAACGCACGCACGGCCGCCATGCCCAGCCGGCCGCGTGCGCCCAGTACCAGCACCGTGCGCGGGCTGGGAGTGATGGAAGGGTAGGAAACGGTCATGGCGGCACTCCATTCACAGGGATGGAGCGATTGTGAAAACGCGAGGGGCGTTACACAATTGCCTAACTATTCATAGCTGCAATGCAGATTTGAATACCTCTTCACACCGTACCCTGCGCATCACAACGCACACCATCCTCATGAACCAAGCCTTTGACTGGAGCCTGGTGCAGTCCTTCCTGGCCGCGCTGGACCAGGGGAGTCTGCTGGGCGCAGCGCGTGTGGTGGGTGCCAGCCAGCCCACCGTGGGCCGCCACATTGCCGAGCTGGAGTCGCAGCTGGGTGTGGTGCTGTTCGAGCGCACGGGCCGGGGCCTGCTGCCCACGGCCACGGCCCTGCGCCTGGCCGAATCGGCCCGCGCCATGGAGGCCGGCGCGCACCAGCTGGCGCGCAGCGTGTCGGGCGCCGAGGCCGGCGTGAGTGGCAGCGTGCGCATCACCGCCAGCCAGCCTGTGGCCTGCATGCTGCTGCCGCCCGTGCTGGCCCGCATGCGCCAGGCCCTGCCCGAGGTGCAGGTGGAGCTGGTGGCCAGCAACGAGGTCACCAACCTCCTGCGGCGCGAGGCCGACATCGCCCTGCGCATGGTGCGCCCCGACCAGGCCAGCCTGGTGGCCAAGCGCATCGGCGCGGTGGCGCTGGGCGCGTATGCCCACCGCGACTACCTGCGCCGCAGGGGCACGCCCCGGCAGCCGCCCGATTTGCTGCAGCACGAGCTGGTGGGCAACGACCGCAACGAGGACATCCTGCGGGGCTTTGCCGCCCTGGGCTACCCCGTGGAGCGCCAACACTTCGCGTTTCGCACCGACGACCTCATCGCCTACTGGGCGGCGGTGCGCGCGGGCCTGGGCATCGGCTTTGTGGCGCAGTACCTGGCCCGCACCGACCCCGAGGTGCTGCCCGTGCTGCCGCAGCTGGCCCTGCCGCAGCTGCCCATCTGGCTCACGGTGCACCGCGAGATCCGCACGAGCCGCCGCATCCGTGCGGTGTATGACTTTCTGGCGGCCGAGGTGCCGGGGGCGCTGTAGAGACGGGACAGCGGGGCGAGACAGCGGGGCGCGGTCAGCCGCGCTCGGGCTGCGGCTGCCCCCGCACGATGAAATGCCGGGTGAAGCCCAGCGGTCGGCTCACGCCCGGGGGCTCCGACAGCAGCGGCATGCGAAACCCGGCCTCGGGCAGCACCTGCACGCTCCAGTCGGTGCCGCCGATGAACCGAAAGCGCAGGGTGTCGGGCGCGGTCGAATCGAGCGGCGAGAACGAGCCGGTGGCGTAGATGCCGCCCAGCGTGGCCGAATCGAGCAGGCGCAGATCGGCACCCAGCAGGTGGATGTGCAGCAGCTCTTCAAACGGTGTGTCGTCGGTGGTCAGCAGCAGGTAGAACGACTGCCACTGCGCGGCCAGCTCCAGCACCGCGCCGAGCACCTGGCGGCCCGTGGGCTGGCCGTTGCGCACGATGTGTGACTGGGGCGGCGCGTCGTCCGCAGCGGATGGAACAGGCGTGAGAGAAAGCGCTTCGGGGCTCAGTATCTGCATGGCGCAAGGCTCCGGCGTCACCAGAAGAAATCGACGCCAAAGGCCGCCAGCGCGCCCCCCACAAAGGCCCCCACCGTGACGCACACCGGCGCCCCTGGCCCGCACGCCAGGCCGGCCAGCGCCCCGCCCGCAATGCCGCCGCCAATGCCGGCGCCCGTCACCGCGAGCTCGCGGCGCGCGGCGCCCGCCTTGTCTTCGGCACTGGCCACCGAATACACCGACAGTGCGATGGACACCACCAGCAGCCCGCGCCCGGCGCGCGACAGGTTGCGCATGGTGGCGGTGACCCGGGGGTTGGACGTGCCCGCAGAGCGGACGATCTCGGCATACACCGCGTTCTGCTGGGTGGGCGACAGGCGGTTGAAGTCGGCCGCCACACCGTACAGCTGCTGGGTCTTGCGCGCGATCAGCTCGTTCAGCGTCTTGCCCTCGCGCTTGAGCCGCTCGGCCATCGCGCGGCCCACGGGCGTGCTGCGCCCGCGAATGACTTCCATGATGGCGTTGCGCGTCTCCTGCGCCTGCTCTGCGGCCTGTGCCCAGGTCATACGGCCGCTGGTCACCTGGCCGCGCAGCTCGTTCGCCATCGCCTGGATCTGCCGGGAATAAGCCTGCCGCGCGGTGGCGTCGATCGTCAGGTGGGTGCCAGCGTTGGCGATCTCGAATTCCAGCGCACGGATGGCGGAATCAAAGGCACTCTTGTCATCGGTGTCTTGCACGCGTTGTCTCCCCAAAAATGGTGGCTCGAAAGAAGCGGGCGCCTCCCTGGCCCGCGCGGGCTTTTTAAACGCTGGGGCCCGCTTCAGCGCCTTTTGCACGCCGCAAAATGGTTACAAGACGTTGGGCGCTCGGCCCCGGGCCTGCCGGCACTGCGCGCGCTGCCCTGCGGCAGCACGACGGGCCGCTGCTAGCATCCATGCCTCTTTCTGCGCACCCAAGGAGCCGCCCTTGACTTCCCCTTCGACCGTCTCGCGCCCCGTGCCGGGCAGCCTGCCGCTGGTGCTGACCTTTCTGCTCGCGGCGTTTTCCGCCCAGGCCCAGGACACCTCCCGCATCGCCCGCGTCACCGTCTACCCCGGCAGCGCCACGGTGGAACGTGTGGCCAAGGTGAGCGCAGGCGCACGCAGCCTCACGCTGGCCTGCCTGCCCGCGTCGCTGGATGTGCAGAGCCTGCAGATCCACGCCGACCCGGCTGTGCGCGTGGGCGAGTTCAATGTGCTCACCGAAGACCGCGATGTGGCGGCGGGCTGCGCCAGCCCGCTGGACGGCCGCATCCGCGAGCTGGAAGACCAGATTGCCGGTGTGAAGGCCGAGACCTCGGCCCTGCAGCTGGTGGATGGCTACCTGGGCAGCGTGGCGCGGGCCGGGGGCGGCCAGGACCCCGCGGCGCCCACTGCGGGAGCGCCGCGTTCGGCAGCACCCACGCCCGCGCAGATCACGGCCACGGCCGAGGTGCTGCGCAAGACCGGCCAGGACAGCTTTGCGCGCGCCCACCAGCTCAAGCGCAAACAGGAGGCGCTGGAACTGGCCCTGAAGCCCCTGGTGGCCGAGCGCGACCGCGTGGCCAGCCAGCGCGCGCGCGTGGTGTCCGTCACCATCAACCTGGCCGCCGAGCGCGAGGCCGAGCTGCGCCTGTCCTACCAGGTGCGCGGCCCCGGCTGGCAGCCCAGCTACCGCGCCACGCTGGATGCGGCCAAGGCCACGGTGCTGATCGAGCGCCAGGCGTTGGTGGCGCAGAACAGCGGCGAGGACTGGGCGGGCGTGCAGCTGACGCTGTCCACCGGCCAGCCGGGCCGCGCCACGCAGGGCCAGCTGCCGCGCCCCTGGTGGCTGAACGTGGCGCCGCCGCCGCAACCGGCCTCAGCGCCCCCCATGGCCATGGCCCCCGCGCCTGCTGCGCCCTCGCCGGGCATCGCCTCGCTTTCGCGCTCGCGCAACGCCGCCGAAGAAGCCATGCCCACCTTCGACGTGAGCGCGCTCGACAAAGGTTTTGCCACCGAGTTCGCCGTGCCCCAGCGCATCACCGTGCCCTCCAGCGGCCAGCGCGTGACGCTGGCGCTGGGCAACCACACGGCGCCCGCCACGCTGATCACACGCACCGCCCCCGCCATGGAAGAAGCCGCCTATCTGATCGCGCAGATTGCCCAGCCGCCCGGCGTGTGGCCTGCGGGCGCGGCCGGCCTCTACCGCGACGGCGCGTTTGTGGGCAACGGCCGCATCGACTTTGGCGCGCCCAGCGCGGGCGCCCCGGCGGGCAGCGCCAGCCTGTCGTTTGGCCGCGATGAGCTGGTGACGGTGCGGGCCGAGCCCGAGCAGGACGTGACGGGCAGCAGCGGTTTTGTGGGGTCGCGCGTGGAACGCAAGACCCGCCGCGCCTACAGCGTGGACAACCGCCACAAGACCGGCATCACGCTGCAGGTGCTGCACGCGGCGCCCGTGTCGCGCAACGAAAAAATCGAGGTCGAATCGCGCTACCAGCCGCAGCCCGCCGAACTGGCCTGGAACCGCTCTGCGGGCACCATCGCTTGGCAGCAGCCCCTGGCCGCAGGCGCCACGGCGCAGTTCAGCGCCGAGCACACCGTGCGCTACCCCAAGGACATCGAGCTGCTGGAAAGACGGTGAAGCCGCCGCCTGAAAGGACGCGAAACCCCCTGCAGCCCAGCCAACCCCCGACATGACTCCCCACGCACCTTCCGACGCCGCAATGGCCCCCCGCCGCCCCACCGTGGCCTTTCTGCTGGCCCACCCGGCGCATTTCATCGCGCTGGGCTTTGGCGCCGGGCTGTCGCGCATGGCGCCCGGCACGGTGGGCACGCTGTGGGCGTGGCTCAGCTACCTGATGCTGCAGCAGTGGCTGTCGCCCCTGCACCTGGGCATGCTGATTGCCGCCAGCACCGTGGTGGGCTGGTGGGCCTGCACCACCACCGCGCGCAACCTGCGCGTGGCCGACCCCGGCAGCATCGTGTGGGACGAGGTGGTGGCCTTCTGGCTGGTGCTGTGGCTGGCCATGCCCATGGGGTTCTGGGGGCAACTCACGGCGTTTGCGCTGTTCCGCTTTTTTGACGCGGCCAAGCCCGGCCCCGTGGGCTGGGCCGATGGCCTCTTCAAAGGCTTTGGCTGGCGCGGCGGCTGGGGTATCTTGTGGGACGACTTTGTGGCAGCCTTCTGCACCTTGCTGGTCATTGCCCTGTGGAGGTTTTCATGACGATGACATCGCTATCAGAAAGTGAGCTTCAAGCGCTTGATGCACAAGCGCTGGAGGCCAATTTGACCCAGATTTCTCTGGAACTGGTGAAGCAGCGGCGCATGCTGGCCACCGCCGAAAGCTGCACCGGCGGCATGATCGCCGCGGCCTGCACCGACCTGGCGGGCGCCAGCGACTGGTTCGAGCGCGGCTTCGTGAGCTATTCCAACACCGCCAAGACCGAGATGCTGGGCGTGCCTGCGGCCATGATCGATCAGGAAGGCGCCGTGAGCGAAGCCGTGGCCCGCGCCATGGCCGATGGCGCGCTGGCCCACTCGCAAGCCCACGTCAGCCTGGCCGTGACCGGCGTGGCCGGCCCCACCGGCGGCAGCGACGCCAAGCCCGTGGGCACCGTATGGTTCGCCTGGTGTGTGGGCGGCGCCACCCACAGTGAGATGCAGCACTTTGCCGGCGACCGCGCCACCATCCGCGCCGCCACGCTGCGCTATGCGCTGCAGCGCCTGCTGGGATTTTTGCTGGCCTGACCCTCGCGGGCCACGCGGGCCCTCCTCGGGCTCTCTTCCCGCCATCCTCGCGCCCTCTTCGCGACTTGTGGGCACTCCGAGCCCGCGCATCCGCTGGGGCCCTGCACATACCAACATCGCCGCACCCCGCATGACAGCTACCCCCTGGTTTGAAGGCTTCACCCCCCAGCGCATCGCCACCACCGGCGCCGAGATCTTCGTGCGCACCGGCGGCACCGTGGGCGCACCGCCGCTGCTGTTGCTGCACGGCTTTCCGCAAACCCATGCGCTGTGGCACCGCGTGGCGCAGCAGCTGGCGCGCGATTATTTTCTGGTGCTGCCCGACCTGCGCGGCTATGGCGACTCATCGCACGCGCCCGGCCTGCCCGACCATGGCAACTACAGCAAACGCGCCATGGCGCAAGACATGGCCGAGGTCATGACCGCGCTGGGCCACGCGCAGTTCTACCTGTGCGGCCACGACCGGGGCGGCCGCGTGGCCCACCGCCTGGCGCTGGACCACCCAGCGCGCGTGAAGAAGCTCTGCGTGATCGACGTCGCCCCCACGCTGGACATGTACGCCCGCACCGACATGGACTTTGCGCGGGCCTACTACCACTGGTTCCACCTCATCCAGCCCGCCCCCTTGCCCGAAACCATGATCGGCGGCAACGCGCGCGCCTACCTGCACGCCAAACTGGGCGGCTGGGGCAGCGCGGGCCTCGCCCACATCGAGCCCCAGGCCCTGGCCGAGTACGAGCGCTGCTTCTGCACCCCTGAAGCCATCCACACCGCCTGCGAGGACTACCGCGCCAGCGCCAGTATCGACCTGGACCACGACCGCGAAAGCCGCGCGCGCGGCGACCAAATCGCCTGCGACACCCTGGTGATCTGGGGCGCGCACGGGGTGGTGCACCGGCTTTTCGAGCCTCTGGCCTTGTGGCAGGCGCAGTGCGCAGGTGCAGTGACCGGCCAGGCCGTGCCTGCGGGGCACTTCATCCCGGAGCAGTTGCCTGGCGAAACGGCCAACGCGCTGCGCAGCTTCATGCGCTGACACCCTGCTCCATCCCGCATCCTTGTTTTTCTTTTTTACCCCGCCGGAAGTTTTCTTCATGCACCCCAACGCCCAGACCCTGCAGCGCTTCTACACCGCCTTCGCGCAGCTCGACCACGCCACCATGGCCGCCTGCTACGCGCCCGACGCCACCTTCGACGACGAAGCGTTTTCACTGAAAGGCCGCGACCAGATCGGCGGCATGTGGCGCATGCTGTGCACCGCCACGAAAAAGCCCGGCGCCGCAGAACATTGGAAGCTGGAGTTCAGCGGCATCGATGCCGATGCGCAGCGCGGCCAGGCGCACTGGGAGGCGCACTACCTCTTCAGCGCCACCGGGCGCCAGGTGCACAACATCATCGACGGCAGCTTCACCTTCACGCCCGAAGGCCTCATCGCCACGCACCGCGACCGCTTCAACTTCTGGCGCTGGGCGCGGCAGGCACTGGGGGCACCGGGGCTGCTGCTGGGCTGGTCGCCCTCGCTCAAGCGCAAGGTGCGCAGTACGGCGGCGGGGAACTTGAAGAAGTTTTTGGCGCAGGGGTGAGGCGCTGCTTGCGGCGCACTGAGCAATACGGAGCGGTCAATGTCGATGCACTCGGACTTTGGCCGATGCCCGCGAGGAAGACTGCTCGGGCTGCTTGACTTACGTTTTTAACGGTGACGCGCGGCAAGGCAGATTTTATTTCGGAACGGACTACTGCTGAGTCCAACACGAATCCTGGATATTCGACTGCAACTGTTTTACGCACGGATTCCTAATCGATCAGGCTATTGCTGTTGTCGCGGATTTTCTATATGAAAGCTAAGTATTTTTAACTCGAACCAGCTTGTGCTGGTGCTTCTCCCACAGAGGTATGAGCGTACCTCTTTGAAGATTTCGAATGCGATTAATGCTGTCCACCAATTTTTGATGGGCGAGTACAATATCAATATTCTTCTCAATCGTTCTGTCGATATAAGACATGAAATGCATATAAGCAACCCGGTGATTGCCATTCTCTGAAAACTTCATCCCTCGATCGAGGGCGTTCTTTGCCAAGTCAAATTCATCCCTCCGATCAGAAAAAAAACTTTCGTTTTGCTCGATGAGATTTATTAGCGTCCAAGAAGACAAGGCCGCAGCCTCTTTAAATCCCGCCATTAGTTCCAATTGTTCACGGCGGTCTTTAAAAAGAGAGAACATGCTATTAATATCCCTAACGTAGTAGAACTCAAAAACATTTTCGATACGAATTGATCGCACAGGATATCCCGCATACCGATTTCACCTAAAAGCGAACTACGGCGAATTTTTATAAGGGCAGGGTCTATGCAAATGTTCTAGTATCAAATTTCCGAGAAACCTGCGCCAGTCAACTCGGCAAACTAGAACCGGCCAGTAGGCACTTACCAGGATTTTCAACAGCCGCGTTCACCAAGTCAATGGAAGCCCCTGGGTGTGGCGCCGCTCAGCCCTTCACCCCGGCTGGCCCCACCTCGCCCCCCATCCGGTCAATCAGCACCGCACTGGCTGCGTTGAGCCCCAGCACCTGCACCGTGCAGCCATGGTGCCGCAGGCGTTCCACCACCTTGTCGAGAGCGGCCACGGCGGTGATGTCCCAGAAGTGGGCGTGTGTGACGTCGATGACCACCGGGCGGCCTTCGGCGCCGAGCACGTCGAAGGCTTCGACAAACGCATCGGCCGATGCAAAGAACACCTGGCCGGACACGTGCCAGGTGCGCCGGCCCAGGGCGGCGCCATCCCCTCCACCGGCGCCATCGGCCCCATCGCCCGGCTCGGCATCGTCGTGCACGCGCACGTGCAGCATGCGCGAGACCTTGAACGCGAAGAACACGCCGCTGAGCACCACGCCCACGGCCACGCCGGCGGCCAGGTTGTGGGTGGCGATGGTGACGGCCACGGTGGCCAGCATGGCGGCGCTGGACAGGCGCGGGTGGCGCACCAGGGCGCGCAGCGATTTCCAGTCGAAGGTTTCGGCCGACACCATGACCATGATGGCGACCAGCGCGATCACCGGCACCTGCGACACCCAGTCTTTCAGCGCCACCATGAGGATGAGCAGAAACACCCCGGCAAACAGCGTGGACAGGCGCCCACGCCCGCCGTATTTCACGTTGCCCACGGCCTGGCCGATCATGCCGCAGCCTGCGATGCCGCCAAACAGGCTGGATGCGATGTTGGCCACACCCAGGCCCGCGCATTCGCGGTTCTTGTCGCTGGGGGTATCGGTCAGCTCGTCCACCACGGCGGCGGTCAGCACGGATTCGAGCAGGCCCACCATGGCAATCGCCAGCGCGGGCAGCAGGATGATGCGCAGCGTGTCGAGCGACACGGGCACCTGCGGCAGCGCAAACACGGGCAGCGCGTCGGGCAGCTTGCCCAGGTCGCCCACGGTGGGCAGTTGCAGCCCCAGGGCCGATGCCAGCACCGTGAGCACCACCACGCAGATCAACGGCGACGGGATGACCGAGAGCGCGGGCCACGCCAGGCGCTGGCCCAGCCACGGCAGGCCGTAAATGAGTGCTAGCCCCAGCGCCAGAGCGCCCCAGGTGGCGCCACTCGCGCCCTGCAGGTGCGGCAGCTGCGCGGCAAAGATCAGGATGGCGAGCGCATTGACGAAGCCGGTGCGCACCGAGCTGGACACAAAGCGCATCAGCACGCCCAGCTTCATCAGCCCAAACACCACCTGCACGGCCCCGGCCAGCAGCCCGGCCGCCAGCAGGTAGCCCAGCCCGTGCGACTGCACCAGGGGCGCAGCGACCAAAGCCACCGAGCCTGCCGCCGCCGACACCATGGCAGGCCGCCCGCCGGTGAAGGCGATGACCAGGCTGATGACGAACGAGGCAAAGAGCCCCACCGAAGGGTCCACCCCCGCCACGAACGAGAACGCGATGACTTCGGGGATGAGCGCAAACGTGGCCACGGCCCCGGCCAGCAGCTCGCGCGGAATGCTGGGCGCCCATTCGGCGCGCAGGCGGGAAAGAGTGGATGGATTCATGCGGGGGTACCAGGTAACAAAACACAGCGCGCCGAAGGGCGCGCTGCGATGAATTTCATATGAAAAATGGCCTCAGCGCTTATCCGTCAAGCGCTGACAGCTATCAATTTTGTAGTCAATAAAAAGGGCGCTGTGCACTTGCACAAACCGTTCCGGCCGAGCCCGGCGGCCCCCTGCGCGGCGCTTGGGCAGGTTCAGCGTGAACGGGCCCCGGCAGGCAGGCAGGCAACAGCCCGTTCAAGCATTCGGTGAACGGGCTCAGGCTCCGTGGCACTTCTTGTATTTTTTGCCGCTGCCGCAGGGGCAGGGGTCGTTGCGGCCGGGTTCGGGGGCCTTGCGCACCGTTTCCACGCGCGGGCCCATGCTTTTCCAGATCTGGCGCAGGTCGTACACGGCCCAGATGGCTTCGCCGAAGGCTTCCACGCGCGCCTGGCTGGTGCTAGGCGGGCCGTCTTCGCTGTACATGCACACCTCGGGCTTGCCGGTGTCGTCTTCGGTCAGGGCGACGATGCTGTCCAGCGCGTCGTTGAGCCACCCGGCGGCTTCCTTGTCGCGCGGGGCGGCCCATTCGTCGGGCCAGTTTTCCACGGCAAACATGAAGCCCAGGGCCCAGACCTGGCCGAAGGACGGGACTTCCTGGCCGTCCATCTCGGCGCGCTCGGCCTCGGGCAGGCTGGCCACGGCGCCGCGCATGTCCATGGCTTCGGGCTGGAAGGTGCGTTCGTCCTCCAGCGTTTCCACCTTGGCGTCAAGCTGCGCGGCCACCTCGTTCCAGCGGCGGTCCCACAGCTCAATGAAGCGCGCCTGCTGGGCGGCGTCGGCAAACGCGGGCAGCAGCGGCAGGGGCTCGCCCTCGGCCACTTCCAGCTCGGCGCCGTCGCCCAGCAGCATGGGCAGGTATTCGGCCGGCGGGATGGGTCGGCGCGTGCAGATCACGGCGGTGAGAAAGCCGTCGCAGAACTCCCACTGCGGAATCTCTTCGCCGCGCGTGCGCAGGTCGTCCAGGATGTTGTCGATTTCTTCCAGCTCGTCGGGGCTGAGGCCGGGGGGGATGGGGGTGTCGGTCATGGCGGGCTCCGTGGGGGGTGGGGCAGACAATGTGGATGGGTGAACGGTAAACGGTGAACGGCGAAGAACGGCGAACGGGCGGTGGATGCCCCGGGCAGCGCCGTGGCCGGCGCGCCAGGCGGGCGCAGCGAGCATCCGCACCGCATGGCGTGAACGCGCAGGGTCGCGGATTGCCGCAGGTCGTCGCACATGTGCGCCTTGCGCGGACGAACGAGTAAGCCAGCAAACCAGCGGTCCACCGCCGCGTCCGGGTTTACTTCTATGATTCGCCGCCAGGGCGGTGAGTGTAGCCACCCCGCCCGCGCCCACCCCAAGGAAGCCCCCCATGATCCATCAGCTCAACTCCCTTTACCCGGTGCGCTACACGGTGTTTGCGCTCAGCGTGTTCGGGCTGCTGCTGTCGCTGTTTGCGCTGGTGGCGTTTGGCGTGGGGCTGCCCGCAGTGCTGGCCTTTGGGGCGGTGGTGGCCCTGGGCCTGTATGACCTGCACCAAACGCGCCACGCCATTTTGCGCAACTACCCCGTCATCGGGCACCTGCGCTTCATGCTCGAATATGTGCGGCCCGAGGTGCGCCAGTATTTCATCGAAAGCGACAGCGAGGCGGCGCCGTTCTCGCGCGCGCAGCGCTCGCTGGTGTACCAGCGCGCCAAGGGCGACCCGGACAACCGGCCCTTTGGCACGCACCTGGACGTGGGCGGCCATGGCTATGAATGGGTGAACCACTCGCTGGCGCCCACGCAGCTGCCATCGCACGACTTTCGCGTGTGGATCGGCGGCACCCCCGATGCGCCCTCGCCCTCGGCGTCGCCCTGCACCCAGCCCTACCACGCGAGCGTGTTCAACATCTCGGCCATGAGCTTCGGCTCGCTGTCGGCCAACGCCATCCTGGCGCTGAACCAGGGTGCAAAGAATGGCGGCTTTGCGCACGACACGGGCGAGGGCAGCATCAGCCAGTACCACCGGGAGCACGGCGGCGACTTGATCTGGGAGATCGGCTCGGGCTACTTTGGCTGCCGCAACCCCGATGGCACGTTCAACGAAGAACGCTTTGCCGCCAACGCCACCGACCCGCAGGTGAAGATGATCGAGCTGAAGCTCAGCCAGGGCGCCAAGCCCGGCCACGGGGGCATCCTGCCGGGCGCCAAGGTGACGGCGGAGATTGCCGCCGCGCGCGGCGTGCAGCAGGGCGAAGCCTGCATCTCGCCGTCGCGCCACAGCGCGTTTGCCACGCCGGTGGAGATGATGCAGTTCATCGGCAGGCTGCGCACGCTCTCGGGCGGCAAGCCCACGGGCTTCAAGTTCTGCCTGGGCCACCCGTGGGAATGGTTTGCCATCGTCAAGGCCATGCTGGTCACCGGCATCACGCCCGACTTCATCGTGGTGGACGGCGCCGAGGGCGGCACGGGTGCGGCGCCCGTCGAGTTCACCGACCACGTGGGCGCGCCGCTGCAGGAAGGCCTGCTGCTGGTGCACAACACCCTGGTGGGTGTGAACCTGCGCGACCGCGTGCGCATTGGCTGCGCGGGCAAGGTGATCAGCGCCTTCGACATCGCGCGCATGATGGCGCTGGGCGCCGACTGGTGCAACGCGGGGCGCGGCTTCATGATGGCGCTGGGCTGCATCCAGGCGCAGACCTGCCACACCGGCCACTGCCCCACGGGCGTGACCACGCAAGACCCGCTGCGCCAGCAGGCCCTGGTGGTGCCCGACAAGGCCACGCGCGTGGCGCAGTTCCACAGCAGCACGCTGCATGCGCTGCAAGAGCTGGTGCAGGCCGCGGGCCTCAAGCACCCCAAGGAGATCACGGCGCATCACATCGTGCGCCGCATCAGCGACACCGAGGTGCGCCTGCTGTCCAACCTCATCACGCGCGTGCAGCCCGGCGCGCTGCTGGGCCCGCTGCATGCCCAGCACAACGTGTTCCGCCTGTACTGGCCGCAGGCCAGCGCCCACAGCTTTCAGGCCACCGAACCGGCGCTGGAGCCGTCCATTCCCCACCATGTGGAGCTGGTGCACGCCGCCGCCGCCGGCACTGCGGCCACAGTGGCCGGGGACGCCGCGGTATGAGCCTGAAGATGGACGCATCTGCCCCCCACACTGCCGCCGCCACCCCGGACTACACCGCCTTTTTGCAGCAGCAGCTGGCCAGCCAGCCCCACAACGTGATGGCCCATGTGCTGGGCGATGAGCAGATCTGGATCAAGCGTGCGGGCGCGCCCCACGGCATGGGCCGCTACCGCGCCATGGCCGTGCTGGCCGCCCTGCTGCGGCTGGACGCCCTGCGCCCCGTGCCCAACCCCGGCGACCCCAGGGCCATTGCCACCGAAGTGCAGCGCCTGCGCGACCTGGCCACCCGCGGCATCCGCGTGCCCGCCGTGCTGGCCGCACTGCCAAACGGGTTTGCCATGCGCAACCTGGGCAGCGGGGGCGAAGAAACCCATTCCCTCGGCAACGAGATCGACCACGCCGTGCAGGCCGGAGACACGGCCACCGCGCTGGCGCTGTGGCAGCAGGGGCTGGACACGCTGGCCCAGGTGCACCGTGCAGGCACCTGCCTGAGCCAGGCCTTTGCGCGCAATCTGGTGCGCTGCCCCGACGGCGAGGTGGCCTGCATCGACTTTGAAGACGACCCCGCCGCCGTGCTGCCGCTGGCGGTGTGCCATGTGCGCGATGCGCTGTGTTATGCCCACTCCACCGCGATCTACCTGCACACCAGCGGCACCCTGGCCGAGGGGCGCGAGCGCTGGGCAGCGTGGGTGGCGCAGGGCAGCGCGGAGATGCGCGAGGTGCTGGCGACCAGCGTGCGTCGGATGGGGTGGATGCGGCACCTGCCCGCGAGCCGCAAGCTGGGGCGGGATCTGCAGCGGGTGCGGGCGGCGTATGACTTGGTGGCCTGGGACCCGATGAAGCGGTAGTCCAACCTACGAGATCACGAGCCGCTCACGAGTCCCAGCAAGCAAGTCTGAGAACTCTTGAGTATTTGCCGCATCGGGTACGTAACTTGGATGACGAATTCCTACAACCAAGCAAGTGACATCTGCTGGCCCAAGATTGAATGTCATGTTGGTCCACTTGAACGATGGGAACTTTCTACCATCTGCCGAATGACTACAAACGTCACCGATCTGAGCAGCTTTTCTACTGAATAGTGAGAAGGCGCTTGCGCCCTCAGCGTAGCCAAGGCTCAGAATCACCCGCGGCTGAATGATCGTTAGGAAAAGCTGATGTATGGGCCAACAATTGTCAAACGCCCTGGACAAGGTGAGGCCAGTTTCTTGCCGAAACGAGTCGGCGCTATCGGATTTGGCGAAAACGGCATTGGTAGCAAAAACTCGCCGCAGATCTATCCCCGGTCGTGCACGTTGAATTAGCCGCTGCACTGCTTGCTGGTGCCTATCAACGCCCCTCACGCAACTGCAACCCGACATCGATTGCATGCCGTAGGAATCTTTATTCCAGCATTGCTCTTTCCAGCATTGATCCAAGAAGGCGGAGTAGTGGTCTAGTGACCAATCCTCAACATGTGATCGAACAGTTCGATAAGAGGACCCAAACCCTGGATTGAGCCCTACAACATACAGATCACTAGGCGCAAGCGCTTTTGATCCCGTGGAGAAGACCTCACCTGGTAGATCACCAATGTGGTCGGGCGAGGCTAGCAGCAATTGAACAATTGCCAGCTTGGTATCTGGACTCATGTGATATGACAGCGTCGAAGCAATAAACAGCGTTCATGTTATAGGACGGCACAATGCAAGCAAACGATGGTTTAAATTGCCGCGACAACATCCTGCGCCACCTCCGTCGCCACATCCGCCCCCAGGTTCGCCAACCGCTTGCGCATGCAGATCACCGCCTTGTCCTTGGAGAGCAAGATCGCCCGGTGCGCCGCCGCCAGGTCGATGAACTTCTGGTCGTCCGCGTCCTTGCACACATAGGCCACCTTGGGCGCGATGTCCACCAGACGCGCCTGCGCATCAAACGCGGCCAGTACCTGGGCGGCACTCACGCGGTAATAGTCCATGCGCTCTGCGATGTGCGGGTACGCCAGCACGCGCTCCAGCTCATCGCGCATGACCTGCGTGGCGATCCAGGCCAGGCGCCCCTGGGCCAGCAGCGTGCGCAGGGGGGCGGTGCGTGGGTCGCTGAAGATCAGCAGGTCGAGCGCCACATTGGTGTCCACCACCACGGGGCGCGCGGGCTCGCCCGCTGGCGCCTCGGGGGGCAGGCGCAGCTCAACCTTCATGGCGAGGGCCGTCGCCAGGGGCGGCCTTGGCGGCGCGGTCGCGCACGGCGCCCTTGACCATGTCGAAGCGGAACATGCGGCATTCGATGGGGCCGTTCCACATGGGCACGCGGCGCGATTCCTTCAGGCGCATCTTGCCGGGCAGCTTCAGGTCGGGCGTGAGCATCCAGGCCGTCCAGCCGCTGTAGTTCTTCTTCCAGTGGGTGGCCAGCTGGCTGAAGAATTCGCCGCCGTCTTCGGTTTGCGCCGTCTCGCGCCCCACGCGCTCGACCTGGCCCATGCGCTCGCTGGCGCTGCGGCCTGCGGTGCCCGCCGCAGCGATCCGCTCGCCATAGGGCGGGTTCAGCAGCATCACGCCGGGCTGCTCGCTGGGGGGCATGCGCTGCAGGGCATCGCCGCCGCGCAGGTTCACAGCCTGGGCCACGCCAGCGCGCTCGGCATTGCGCTGCGCAAAGTCGACCATGCGGAAGGCCACATCACTGCCAAAAATGGGCACAGCGCTTGTCTGTATTGCGCTTTCAGCTTCATTTTTTATAGCATTCCAGACATGGGCCTGGAAGGGCAGCAGTTTTTCGAACGCGAAGCGCCGCAGCAGGCCGGCCGGGATGCGGCAGGCGATCTGCGCGGCCTCGACCACGATGGTACCGCTGCCGCAGCAGGGGTCGTACAGGGGCTCGGGGTGGTCGCCGTGCGGGTCCCAGCCGCTGGCGGCGATCATGGCGGCGGCCAGGGTTTCCTTGAGCGGGGCGTCGCCCTTGTCCTCGCGCCAGCCGCGTTTGAACAGCGGCTCGCCCGAGGTGTCGATGTAGAGCGTGGCCTCGTCGGTGGTGAGGTGCAGATGCACGCGCACGTCGGGCCACTGGGTGTTCACGTCGGGGCGCACGCCGCTCTTGTGGCGGAAGCGGTCGGCCACGGCGTCTTTCACCTTGAGGCCTGCGAAGTTCAGGCTCTGCAGCGGGCTGTGCTGGGCGGTCACTTCGACCTTGAAGGTCTGGCGCGTGGTGAACCAGATCTCCCAGGCCACGTCGCTGGCCATGTTGTAGAGGTCGTTTTCAGACCGGTAGGGGCGGTGCGCCAGCTGCACCAGCACGCGCTGGGCCAGGCGGCTGTGCAGATTGAGCTGCATGGCATGGCGCCAAGAAGCACGCAGCAGCACGCCGCCGCGGCCCACCAGCAGGTCTTGCCACGTGAGGCCGGTGATGCCGTGCACCTCGTCGGCCAGAAAGCCCTCGACGCCGGCCGCGCAGGGCAGAAAGAGTTGGAGATGGTTCATGTCGATGGGGAGGATACGTGCTCGGGCTGCGCGGGGGAACCGGGCTCTCCCGCACGGGCGGCCAGCAGTTCGCGCACGGACTGCGGAATCGGGGCCACCTTGCGGCTGGCCTGGTCGATGAAGACGATGCCGATCTTGCCGCGCGCCACCTCGCGGCCCGAGGCTTTCTCGGTCATGCAGAACACCAGATCGAAGCCGTAGCGGTTGAAGTCTGCCGGTGCCATCTCCACCCGCATGGTTTCGCCGTGGAAGCCTTCGGACTTGTACTGCGCCACGATGTCGCCCACCACGATGGACAGGCCGCACACGTCGGCCTCGGGGTAGCCCAGCGACTGAAAGAAGCGCACACGCGCCTCGGACACCAGCGTGAGCAGCTGCGCGTTGTCCAGGTGCCCGCCCTGGTTCACATGGCTGATGTAGATCTGCAACTCGGTGGCAAAGCCGAAGTGCGGGGGAAGGTCGAAGACGATGCGGGCCATGGTGGGGCTGCGGTAGGTGGGTACGAAAAGAAAAAAACAACGTCAACGCAAGGGGCCGCAGCGGCGCAGGCGCACGCCCAGCGCTCGCCCCAAGCGCGCAGGTATCTACAGCGCCTTGCGCAGATTGGCAGGCGCGATCTTGAGCGCCTCGCGGTACTTGGCCACGGTGCGCCGCGCGCATTCGATGCCCTGCTCCTTGAGCATCTCGGCGATCTGGCTGTCGGACAGGGGTTTGGCCGTGTTTTCGGCCGAAACGAACTGCTTGATGAGCGCGCGCACGGCGGTGCTGGATGCGTTGCCACCGGTTTCAGTGCCCAGGCCCGAGCCAAAGAAGTATTTCAGCTCGTAGGTGCCGATGGGCGTGGCCATGTACTTGGCGGTGGTCACGCGGCTGATGGTGGATTCGTGCAGGCCCAACTCATCGGCGATGTCGCGCAGCACCAGCGGGCGCATGGCCAGCTCGCCGTGGGTGAAGAAGTTCTTCTGCCGCTCGACGATGGCGCGCGAGACGCGCAGGATGGTGTCAAAGCGCTGCTGGATGTTCTTGATGAACCAGCGCGCCTCCTGCAGGCGCTGCTGCATGCCCTGGTGGCCCTCGCCGCCCTTGTGGCCGCGCAGCGCACCCGCATAGATGTCGTGCACGCGCAGGCGGGGCATCACGTCGGGGTTGAGCTGAACGATGAAGTTGTGCTGGCCGTCCCGCCCGTTGGCCCGACCGGCTTTGCGCACGATGACGTCGGGCACGATGATGTTGCGCTCCACGTCCACAAACTTGCGGCCGGGGCGCGGCTCCAGCCGGGCGATGAGCGCCATGGCGGCGCGGGTGCGCTCCTCGCCGTCGCCGCACAGCTGGGTCAGGCGGCGGATGTCGCGGCGGGCCAGCATCTCGAGCGGCTGCTGGCAGATGGTGAGCGCCGTCTTCACGGTGTCGGGGTCTGCCTCTTCATCAGCATCGAGCGCCTTGAGCTGCAAGGTGAGGCATTCGGCCAGGTTGCGTGCGCCCACGCCCGTGGGCTCCAGGCTTTGCAGCAGGCGCAGGGCCACGGTGAATCGGTGCACCAGCTCCTCGATCTGCTCCAGGTCTTCGGCGCCGGCGAGCGCGGCGGCCAGCTCTTCGAGTGGCTCTTCCAGATAGCCGTCGTCGTTCAGCGACTCGATGAGAAAGCGCAGTGCGGCACAGTCCACCTCGGACAGGCGCAGCGACAGGGCCTGGCGGTGCAAGAAGGCCGTGAGCGATTCGTGCGAGCGGGCCAATTCGGTGGCGTCGGCCTCGTCGCCCTCGCCGTCGTTGCGGTTGCGGGCGGGCGCATCTCCGCCCCACTCCGCATCATTGGGCGCCATCTCCACCGTGCCGTCGCCGCTCCAGTCGGGCTCGTCCGCAGCGCCAGCGCTTGGCGATTCAGCATCATTTTGGCCTTCAGCGCTTGCTGCACTTGCGCCTGCAGCTCCTGAAAACATAGCATCATCCGCGCCATAGTCATCGGCCTGGGCGGGTGTGTTTTCTGCGTCCAGCCCAAACTCCTCACGCGGCGCCTCGTCGGCCGTGCGCTCCAGAAAAGGGTTGTCGTCGAGCATCTGCTCGACTTCCTGCGAGAGTTCGAGCGTGGACAGCTGCAGCAAGCGGATGGACTGCTGCAGCTGGGGGGTCAGCGCGAGATGCTGCGAGACGCGCAGCGATAAACCAGGCTTCATCACATCTTGAAGTGTTCGCCCAGGTACACGCGGCGCACTTCGGCGTTGTCGACGATCTCGGACGGTGTGCCCTGGGCCAGCACGCGCCCGTCGCTGATGATGAACGCGTGGTCGCAGATGCCCAGCGTCTCGCGCACGTTGTGGTCGGTGATGAGCACGCCGATGCCGCGCGCCTTGAGGAAGCCGATGATGCGCTGGATCTCGATCACGGCAATGGGGTCGATGCCGGCAAAGGGCTCGTCCAGCAGAATGAAGCGCGGCTGCGTGGCAAGCGCCCGGGCGATCTCCACCCGGCGGCGCTCGCCCCCCGACAGGGCCATGGCGGGCGAGGCGCGCAGGTGGTCCACCCGCAGCTCCTGCAGCAGGGCCGTGAGGCGCTCTTCAATGGCGTCCCGGCTGAGCGGCTTGCCGTCGTCGCCGCGCTGCAGCTCCAGCACCGCACGCACGTTTTCCTCCACCGACAGCTTGCGGAAGATGGAGGCTTCCTGCGGCAGGTACGACAGCCCCAGGCGCGAGCGCCGGTGAATGGGCATGTGGGCGACGGACTGGCCGTCGATGCGGATGTCGCCCGCATCGCTGCGCACCAGCCCCACGATCATGTAGAACGAGGTGGTCTTGCCCGCGCCGTTGGGGCCGAGCAGCCCCACGACCTCGCCCTTTTGCACCACCAGCGACACGTCCTTGACGACCTTGCGGCTGCCGTAGGACTTGGCCAGGTGCTGCACTTCGAGCCGGCTGCCCTGCGGAAGATCGCCCGCATGCGCAGCCCCCCCCGGCAGGTGTTCTCCCGCCGGGCCGCCAGGGCCGGGGTGCAAGGGCTGCGCGCTCACCGGGAGCCGCCGCCAAGGCTGTTGCTGGGGCGCAGCGCCGGGGCCGATGCAGCCGGCGCTGCCGGCGCGGCGGCCGCGTTGGGCGGCGGGTCCTTGGGAGACAGCACGGCGCGCACGCGGCCACCGGGCGCGGGTGTGGCAGCGCCTGCCGCGCTGGTGGAGGACGCTCGCTGGCCATCCACGGTGAAGACGTCGGTGGTGTTGTTGTAGACGATCACCGCGCCGGTGATCTCGTCGGAGAGCACCGAGCCCCGGTAGCGGCGCAGCTCTGCGCGGGTGATGAAGCGCACGTTGTCGGCCTTGCCATCGTATTCAATGACTTCGCTTTCGCCTTCGATGAACTCATCGGGCGCGCCGGGCGCGGTGTCGCGCTTTTGGCGGAAGAACGCCCGCTTGCCGGGTTCGGCCGTCACCACGCCGTACTGATAGCCGTCCGCGTCCTGGCGCACGTCCAGCCGCGCGCCGCGCAGCACGATGGTGCCCTTGGTCATGACCACGCGGCCCGAGAACACACTGGTCTGCTTGAGCTCGTCGTGGCGCAGGGCGTCGGCCTCGATGTTCATGGGCTTGGCCCGGTCGGCCTTTTCAGCGTGTGCCGCGCCCACGGCGCAGGCCGCGGCGACGAGCAGAAGGGTCGGGAGTAGGCGATGGTTCATAGGGCACGAATCTTGCAGTCCATTGTAGCCACGCAGGCACAGCCCCAAGCAAAAAGCCCGCAATTGCGGGCTCTTCGCAGCGTGCCCCGGAGGGCGGTTGGCAGAAAACCGTCAGCCTTTGCGGGCGACGGCGGCCAGGTGGTCCACCACCTGCAGCACGGTTTGCATGCTGCCGGCCATGGTGCCGTCGGTGTAGTACTTGCCGGCCACGCCCATCGAAGGCACGCCTTCCACGCCGTAGGCGTCCTGCAGCTGCGACGCGCGCCGCACCTGGTTGGACACCGAGAACGAGCCGTAGACTTCCTTGAACTTGGCGGCGTCCACGCCTTGCTGCGTCACCCAGGCCAGGATTTCGTCGTCCTTGGCGAGCTTGAGTTTTTCGACGTGGATGGCGCGGAACACCTTGCCATGCAGCTCGTCGAGCTTGCCCATGCCTTCCAGCGTGAAGTACAGCTTTTGCTGCGGCACGAAGCTGGCGTTGAACGCCACGGGCATGCGGCGCACGCTCAGGTCCTTGGGCGCGGCCTTGATCCAGGACTCGAGCACGGGCTCGAACGCGTTGCAGTGGGGGCAGCTGTACCAGAAGAACTCGATCACATCGACCTTGCCGGCGGGGGCATCGGGGGTGACGGGCTTGTCCAGCCGCTTGTAGTCCTTGCCCTCCTTGAACTGGCGGGCCTGGGCCAGCGCGGGGGTGGCCACGGGCAGCGCCAGGGCGGAAGCAGCCACGGCGGTCGCGGCAGACAAAGAAAACTCACGGCGTTTCATCACAAAGACTCTCCTGTTACAGGTCTGGGGGATGTGAGCCATGCCCCCTCAAAAAGTTCAGCCCCGGCCTGGCGGGCCGCCGGGGTGGTGAGCGCCCTCACACGCGTCAGCGCTGCACCCGCACGAGCGCGGAGTCCATGCCCGCGCCGTCCAGCTTTTCCTTGATGCGCTCGGCGTCGTCGCGCTTGCTGAAGGGGCCCACCCGCACGCGGAAGACGGCGCGGCCGTTCTGCTCGCGTTCGCTCACGCGGGCCTCCCAGCCCATCATCGCCAGCTTGGCGCGCTGGGCATCGGCGTCCTGCTGGGTGCGGAAGGCCCCCGCCTGCACGAAATAGTCGAACGGGTCCACGTTGCCGGTGGCCGCAGCACGGGCCACGGCCAGGTCTCCCAGAGGATCGGCGCCGGGGCGTGTCTCGGCCTTCGCATCGGCCTTGCTGGCGGCGGGCCGGGGGGCCGAGGCTGCGGCGCGTGTGTCCGCCGGGGCGCTGGCGCCGGGGGCCGGTTTGGCCGCAGGCTCGGGCGCCGCAGCCACAGGCGGCGTGGGCGGGCGCGCCGGATTGCGCCCGTACAGGGGCGAATTGGGGTCCCAGTTCTTGTTCTTCTGCGACTCTGCGGCGTCCATGTCGGCGCCGCGGCCCCCTCCCTTGTTCAGGAAGGGCACCGGCACCTTGGTCACATACACAGCCACCGCCAGGGCGGCCCCCAGGCCCACGATGACGCCGACGATAAAGCCGATGATGGTCCCGCCCGCTTGTTGCTTCTTCATGGTGAAAGTCACTGCTTACATTCTGGCCGGGGCCGACACGCCCAGCACGGCGAGGCCATTGTGCAACACCTGGGCCGTGGCGGCGACGAGCGCCAGGCGCGCCTTCTTCACCGCGTCGTCGTCCACCAGGATGCGCTCGGCGTCGTAGTAGCTGTGGTAGCTGGCGGCCAGGTCGCGCAGGTAGAAGGTCACGTCGTGCGGCGCCTCGCCGTCGGCGGCGGCGGTGAGCATCTCGGGGTATTTGGCCAGCTGCAGCATCAAGGCCTGGGCCTGCGGGCCTTCGAGGGCCGACAGGTCCACATCCTTGAGCGACGCCACATCGCCACCACCCGCCTCTTGCCAGGCGCGCAGCACCGACTGGATACGCGCATGCGCGTACTGCACGTAGTACACCGGGTTGTCGTTGTTCTGCGCCACGGCCAGATCCACGTCGAAGGTGTATTCGGTGTCGGGCTTGCGGCTCAGGAGGAAGAAACGCACCGCATCCTTGCTGGTCCACTCGATCAGATCGCGCAGCGTGACGTAGCTGCCCGCGCGCTTGCTGATCTTGACCTCTTCGCCGCCCTTGACCACCCGCACCATGGTGTGCAGCACGTAGTCAGGGTAACCCTCTGGAATGCCCACATCGGCCGCCTGCAGGCCCGCGCGCACGCGGGCGATGGTGCCGTGGTGGTCCGTGCCCTGGATATTGACCACCTTGGTGAAGCCGCGCTCCCACTTGGCGATGTGGTAGGCCACGTCGGGCACGAAGTAGGTGAAAGAGCCGTCCTGCTTGCGCATGACGCGGTCCTTGTCGTCACCGTAGTCGGTGCTCTTGAGCCACAGCGCGCCGTCCTGCTCGTAGGTCTTGCCATTGGCGATGAGCTTGTTCACCGTGGCCTCGACGCGGCCGCTGGTGTACAGGCTCGATTCGAGGTAGTACTCGTCGAAGTGCAGGTTGAACGCCTGCAGGTCCTTGTCCTGCTCGTTGCGCAAGTAGGCGACGGCGAACTGGCGGATGTTGTCGTAATCCTCCACGTCGCCGTTGGCGGTGAACTCGCGATCGTCGGCCTTCACCGTGGCCTTGGCCTTGAAAGCCTCGGCAATGTCGGCGATGTAGTCGCCGTTGTAGAAGTTCTTGGCCAGCGGGTTGTCGCTGTCGGTGGGCCAGCAGTCATCGCCGGGCTTGAAGCCCTTGGCGCGCAGCTGCGTGCTTTTGGTGAGCGTGTCGATCTGCACCCCCGCGTCGTTGTAATAGAACTCGCGGTGCACCTGAAAGCCCTGGGTGCTGAACAGGTTGCAGATGGCGTCGCCCAAAGCGGCCTGGCGACCGTGGCCCACGTGCAGCGGACCGGTGGGGTTGGCCGAGACAAATTCGACCAGCACGCGCTGGCCGTTGGGGGCCTGGTACCCGAAGCGCTCACCCGCGGCCAGCACTTCGCGCACCACTTCCTGCTTGGCGGCGGGCTTCAGGCGGATGTTCAAAAAGCCCGGGCCGGCGATTTCGATGGCACCCACCCAACGCTGGAAGGCGGGCGTGGCCTCCAGCGCCGCCTTGAGCTGCTCGCCCAGGGCGCGGGGGTTGAGCTTCAGGGGCTTGGCGAGCTGCATGGCGGCCGTGCAGGCCAGGTCGCCATGCGCGGCCACCTTGGGAGATTCGAATGCGGCCTTGGCGCCTGCGCCGGGAGTCAGTTTTTCCAACTCGGCCGCGAGCGCGGCGAGCAATTCATTTTTGGCGGTAAGCATCGGCGGATTTTACGGGGCCGTGGCGACCGGCCCACGGCGGGTGTCGGCGCGCTTGTTGCCCCGATCGTTGTGTGCTGGAATCCCCCTCGGATTCATCCCAAAACCGACATCACAGGAGAAACCATGAAATCCATTCTTTCGCTGGCAGCCCTGGGCCTGGCGCTTTCGTTCGGCCTGAACGCCCACGCGGCCGACGACGCCAAGGCGCCCACGGCGCAGCAGTCCAAGATGGCCACCTGCAATAAAGAGGCCGGCGACAAGAAGGGCGACGAGCGCAAGGCCTTCATGAAGACCTGCCTGAGCAACAAGCCCGCCACGCAGCAGGACCGGATGAAGACCTGCAACGCCGACGCCAAGGACAAGAAGGGCGACGAGCGTAAGGCCTTCATGAGCGAGTGCCTCAAGAAGAAGTAAGCAAGCAGGCAAGCCGTTCGGGCAACGCAGTCCGACCATCCGCCACCGCCGCCCGGCGTGGCGGATATTTTTTGGCCGGCCGGGCCTACCAGCCCCGCGCCCAGAACACCGCGATCAGGGCCACCACCGGCAGTACATGGGCCTGGATCATCACCAGCCGCCGCACCCGGCTGACCTCGGCCTCCGCCGGAAGCACGCCGGTGGCATGCAGGTCCCGGCGCCAGCGGCGAAACGCGGCCGACGGCCACAGCGAAAGGATGGCCATGGCCACCACCAGCGTGATCTTGAGGTGGAACAGCGGCTGCGACACATACCAGGACAGGCCCTTGACGCCCCAGGCCAGGCGCGCCAGGCCGCTGGCAATCATCACCATGGCCGAGATGCCATAGATCACCTCCAGCCGGCCGAGGCGCTCCACCACGGCGGCATTGAGCCACTCGGCGCGGCACAGCGCCGCCTGGCTCGACAGAAACACCACAAAGGTCAGGATGGCCAGCAGGTGGACGGCGGCCAGGATGGCTTCAAGGGGCATGTTCATGGTTTCCTCCGATCGGTGCCGCATTGTGGGCCGGGCCATTGGCAGACCGCCGCGGCGGTCTGCACACGCCCCAGCGTGTGGCGTCTTTCAACCCTCAGCCCCCCCGCCAGAAGGCCGGCTGCGCGTACTGGTGCTTGAGGTATTCGATCCACAGCCGCACGCGCAGCGGCAGGTGCTTGCGCTGGGGGAAGACCACGTAGATGCCGTTGGCCGGCGCTGCAAATTCCTCCAGCACGGCGACGAGGTGGCCTGCGGCGATCTCGGCCTCCACCTCCCAGGTGCTGCGCCAGGCGATGCCATAGCCCGCCAGGCACCAGTCGTGCAGCACCTGACCGTCGGAGCAGTCGAGCGGACCGCCCGGCTTGAGGTGCATGACCTCGGTGGCACCGCCCTCTGCGAGTGGAACGCGGAACGCCCAGCCCCGGGTCTGCGAGGCGTCGCTGGACAGGGTGAGGCAGTCGTGCTGGGGCAGGTCGGCCGGGGCGCGCGGGGTGCCGCGCCGCGCCAGGTAGGCGGGTGTGGCCACGCACAGGCGGCGGTTGTCGGCGATGCGCACGCTGACCAGCGACGAATCCGGCAGGTCGCCCACGCGCACCGCGCAGTCAAAGCCTTCGCCGGCCAGGTCCACCACCCGGTCGCTCAGATTCAGCGAGATGGTCACGTCGGGGTGCTCAGAGCGAAAACGCGGCACCAGCGGCGCCACGTGGCGACGGCCGAAGCCGGCGGGCGCGGTGATGCGCAGGTGGCCCGTGGCCTTGACGCCGCCTTCGGACACGCTGGCCTCGGCATTGGCCACGTCGGCCAGCAAGCGCTGGCAGTCTTCCAGAAAGGCGCTGCCTTCGTGCGTGAGGCTGATGCGCCGCGTGGTGCGCACCAGCAACTTCACGCCCAGATGTTCTTCGAGCGCATCGAGCCGCCGGCCCATGATGGCGGGCGCCACGCCCTCGGCCTTGGCGGCGGCCGTGAGGCTGCCGCGCGTGGCCACGGACACAAAGGATTCAAAGGCCTTGAGCTTGTCCATACACAAAAACTTTTGATGAAATTGGGCTTTAGCGCTTATCTGCAAACAACTTTTTGCTTCTTTTTTTATAGCGAAAAGATAGCGCACAGAGAGGGTGTGCGGTTTTGCAAAAAAGTCATTGGTTAAGAGATTTTCTGCGTATTTATATACGCGCGCATTTGGAATACAGTCTGATCCATCGTGCCAGTGATGGCATCCCTCCTTTTCTTTTTCTTTTTTCAGAGAGCTTTTCCATGACCGACCGCACCCCCGTTCACGGCCTGCAAGTGGCCACCTCCCTGTACCGCTTTGTTGAAGACAAGGTGCTGCCCGGCACGGGCGTGGACAGCGCCGCGTTCTGGAAGGGGTTTGACGCCATCGTGGCCGACCTGGCGCCCCGCAATATCGCCCTGCTGGCCGAGCGCGACCGCCTGCAGACCGAGCTGGACACCTGGCACAAGGCCAACCCCGGCCCCATCAAGGACATGGTGGCCTATCGCGGCTTCCTCGAAAAGATCGGCTACCTGGTGCCCCAGCCTGCCGATGTGAAGGCAACCACCGCCAACGTGGACGACGAGCTGGCCACGCAGGCCGGCCCGCAGCTGGTGGTGCCCATCCTGAACGCGCGCTATGCGCTGAACGCCGCCAACGCGCGTTGGGGCAGCCTGTATGACGCGCTGTATGGCACCGACGCCATCAGCGAAGAAGGCGGGGCCGAGAAGGGCAAGGGCTACAACCCCGTGCGCGGCGCCAAGGTGATCGCATTTGCGCGCCAGGTGCTGGATGACACGGCCCCCCTGGCCAGCGGTTCGCACAAGGATTCGACCGGCTACAAGGTCGAAGGCGGTCAGCTGGTGGTGTCCCTGGCCAACGGCAGCACCACGGGCCTGAAGGACGCTTTGCAGTTCAAGGGCTACCAGGGCGATGCGGCCGCACCTTCGTCGGTGCTGCTGCAGCACAACGGCCTGCACCTCGACATCCAGATCGACCGCTCGACGCCCATCGGCCAGAGCGATGCGGCCGGCGTGAGCGACCTGGTGCTGGAAGCGGCCCTGTCCACCATCCTGGACCTGGAAGATTCGGTGGCCGCCGTGGACGCCGAAGACAAGGTGCTGGGCTACAGCAACTGGCTGGGCATTATTCAGGCCACGCTGACCGAGCAGGTGGCCAAGGGCGGCAAGACCTTCACGCGCGGGCTGAACCCTGACCGCATCTACACCGGCCCCGCAGGCGGCGAAGTGCGCCTGCATGGCCGCTCGCTGATGTTCCTGCGCAATGTGGGACACCTGATGACGAACCCGGCCATCCTGTGGAAGGACGCCCAAGGCCAGGTGCGCGAGATTCCGGAGGGCATCATGGATGCCGTGGTGACCACCGCCATTGCCCTGCACGACCTGCAAGGCCACGGTAAAGACGGCATCCGCAACTCCCGCAAGGGCAGCGTCTACATCGTCAAGCCCAAGATGCACGGCCCCGCCGAGGTGGGCTTTGCGGCCGAGCTGTTCGGCCGCGTCGAAACGCTGCTGGGCCTGCCCGACAGCACGGTGAAGCTGGGCATCATGGACGAGGAGCGCCGCACCTCCGTCAACCTGAAGGCCTGTATTGCCGCTGCATCGAGCCGCGTGGCGTTCATCAACACCGGCTTCCTGGACCGCACCGGCGACGAGATGCACACCGCCATGCATGCGGGCCCCATGGTGCGCAAGGGCGACATGAAGACCAGTGCGTGGATTCAGAGCTACGAGAAGAACAACGTGCTGGTGGGCCTGTCGTGCGGCCTGCGCGGCAAGGCGCAGATCGGCAAGGGCATGTGGGCCATGCCCGACCTGATGGCCGAGATGCTCAAGCAGAAGATTGCCCACCCCAAGGCCGGTGCCAACACCGCCTGGGTGCCCAGCCCCACGGGTGCCACGCTGCACGCCCTGCACTACCACCAGGTCAAGGTCAGCGACATCCAGATCGAGCTGGAAAAGACCGACGTGAACGCCGAGCGTGACAATCTGCTGACCGGCCTGCTGACCGTGCCCGTGGCAGCCGCCCCGAACTGGAGTGACGCCGAGAAGCAGCAGGAGCTGGACAACAACGCGCAGGGCATTCTCGGCTATGTGGTGCGCTGGGTGGACCAGGGCGTGGGCTGCTCCAAGGTGCCCGATATCCACAACGTGGGCCTGATGGAAGACCGCGCCACACTGCGCATCAGCAGCCAGCACATGGCCAACTGGCTGCTGCACGGCGTGGTGACCGAGGCGCAGGTGCGCGAGACCTTCGAACGCATGGCGGCGGTGGTGGACCAGCAGAATGCAGGCGACCCGCAGTACCAGCCGATGGCGGGCAACTTCGCTACCAGCATGGCCTACAAGGCGGCCTGCGACCTGGTCTTCAAGGGCATGGAGCAGCCCAGCGGCTACACCGAGCCGCTGCTGCACGCCTGGCGCCTCAAGCTCAAGGCCGCGTCGGCGGCCTGACGTCGCCCCGCACCGTCCGGCCCGGTCCCGTCCGGGACGGTGCCGGTCGGCTTGCGGCGGATTCGGGGGTGCGTGTACAGCGCCATTGCCACTGACTGCGCGCGCCGAAATCGCTACGAAGTTTGTAGCTGCATTCGCTTTACAGATAAGCGCTGACGGCTGTTTTTACGCCAATTCTTGTCTCCGCCATGCTGCGAGCAGTGTGGTGGGGCTCCGCATTTGCGCCGGGCGGCGTGCACCGTACACTGGACGCCGCCCCTCTCGCATGGGGCCATCGCCCCCCATATCGTGTCAGCGCCCTCCTCGCCCTCCCCTTCGCTCGCGGGCTCGCCCGCCCGTTGCCCGCTGTGTGGGCGGGCCAACCAGTGCGCCATTGCCGCCGGGCAGCCGGCCGAGACCTGCTGGTGCATGTCCCGCGCGCTCAATGCCGAAGTGCTGCGTGCGCTGCCGCCGGATCTGCGGGGCCGCGCTTGCATCTGCCCCGCGTGTGGCGCCCCGGCCGAGCCGCGCGCCCCGATATGATTTCTCCCTTTTCACTCACACCCGCTGCAAGGAAGCTGACATGCCCACGTACCACGTCGAAATGATGGAAGGCCGCACGATTGAACAAAAACGGAAGCTGGTGGAAGAAATCACCCGCGTTTCCGTCGAAGTGCTCGGCGGCTCGCCCGAGTCGGTCGACATCCTCATCACCGACATCAAGCGCGAGAACTGGGCCACAGGCGGCAAGCTCTGGTCTGAACGGACCTGAGGCGGTAGATACACAAGGGCGCGTCATGCGCCCTTTTCGCTTTTTCGGCCCGGCGCACGGGCCGCCCGCGCACCGCGTGCCGATCACCTGCACCGTGGTTCCATTCTTCGCTGCCAGCCCGTCTCCATCCACCCTGCCGCCCCATGCCTGCTCCTTCGTCGCCCGGATCGCTGGCTGCACTGCGCGCACGCCATGGCGAGCGTTACCGCTGGCTGCTGCTGCTTTCGGTCATGGTCGGCACGATGGCGGCCATCATGTCCTCCACCATCGTGAATGTGGCCATTCCCGACATGAGCCAGCATTTCGCGCTCGGCCAGGCGCGGGCACAGTGGGTCACATCGGGCTTCATGGTGGCCACCACGGTCTCCATGCTCACCACCCCATGGCTTCTGTCGCGCTATGGCTACCGACTGACATACGCAGGCGCCATGCTCGTTCTGCTGCTGGGTGGCGTGGGCGGGGGGTTCGCCCAGGACTTCGGCCTGGTGCTGGTAGCCCGCGTGGCGGAGGGGCTGGCT
The DNA here is from genome assembly GCF_049198005.1 of Paracidovorax sp. MALMAid1276. Classification (NCBI taxonomy): domain Bacteria; kingdom Pseudomonadati; phylum Pseudomonadota; class Betaproteobacteria; order Burkholderiales; family Comamonadaceae; genus Paracidovorax; species Paracidovorax sp. MALMAid1276. Next base: position 29,839 of record NZ_JBMIRS010000210.1, read on the forward strand.
GCCGGTGTGGTGCAGCCGATTCCGGCCGTCATCATCCTTCACGCGTTCCAGCCCCACGAACAGGGGCGCGCCAGCGGCATCTTTGGCATGGGCGTTGTCCTTGCTCCCGCCATCGGGCCCAGCGTTGGCGGGCTGCTCGTCGACTGGTTCGGTTGGCGGTCCATTTTCTTCATGGTGGTGCCGCTGTGCCTTGCGTCGCTGTGGCTCGCCTACAAATTTGTGCCGGTGACAGCGCCCGGTGGGGTTGAAGCCAACCGCCGTGGCGCGCCTCTGGACTGGCGCGGCCTGCTGCTGGGCACTGCGGGCACGCTGTGCCTTCTGAACGGCCTGGTGACTTTGCACGGCGGCTCCGCATCCGAAGCCCTGGGCCTGCTTGCCGCTTCGGCTGTGTCCGTCGCGGCTTTCATTGCCTGGCAGCGGCGTCTCCTCCATCAGTCGCGCAAGCCGCTCATGGACCTGCGCCTGTTTCAGTACCGGCCGTTCGCCATGGGCAGCATCGTGGCGTTCATCTACGGCACGGCGCTGTTCGGCTCCACCTATCTGCTGCCGGTGTTTCTGCAGATGGGGCTCAAAATGTCACCGTCCCATGTCGGCACCCTCATGCTGCCGGCCGGCTTGGTGCTTGCCGTCACCATCGCGCTGGTGGGGCGGCTCGCCGACCGGCGGCCCACGCACCTCCTTGTCTGCACGGGCCTCGGCCTGCTTGCGTTGTCTTTCGCGCTGATGGTGTGCGTGTCGCCCGTTTCGCCGCTGTGGATGCTGGTTGCGTTCACAGCCCTTGGCCGTGTCGGCCTGGGCTTTATCCTTCCGTCCTTGAATCTGGGCGCGCTGCGCCCGCTCGACAGGGCATTGATATCGCAGGGTTCCAGCGCCATCGGTTTTCTGCGCATGCTGGGGGGTGCTGCGGGAGTCAGCCTGTGCGGTATTTTTCTGGAGTGGCGGTTGAGCGCGCATGGCGCGACCCTGATCTCCGGTGGCGCAGATCCGGCGCGCTTGGCAGCGTTTGCGGAGACATTTTTGGTGCTGGCATTGTTGTGCGGTGTGGCGCTGGTGGCAGCGTGGCGTCTGCGTGCGACAGAAGGCTCGCGGGGTCCGCTGTGAAGTCTGCCCCTGCAAGCGCCCGTATGCGCATCCATGCGCGTATCCTCACGCGTCTGTGGGCATGGAGAGTCCGGTGTGCGTGCGCGGTGATTGCGCACTGGTAAAAGGCTGAGCGCGCCGCCGTCGCGCCACCGCTGGTGGGGGTGTAGTGGCATCCGTCACCACTGAAGGACTGGCAGCGTGGAGCGCTTTGTGCCTCCTCGTGCGCCGCGCCCCTTTCTTTTTCGATTGCTTTTTCGGAGCCTTTCCATGTGCCAGTTGCTCGGCATGAATTGCAACGTCCCCACCGACGTGACTTTCAGCTTCAAGGGTTTTGCCCAGCGCGGCGGCAGGACCGACCATCACAGCGACGGCTGGGGCATTGCGTTCTTCGAGGACAAGGGGCTGCGGCACTTTGTGGATCATCTGGCAGCCGTGGACTCTCCGATCGCAGAGCTTATCCGCCGGTATCCCATCAAGAGCCGCAATGTCATTGCCCACATCCGCAAAGCCACGCAGGGCGTCGTCAACCTGCAGAACTGCCACCCCTTTGTGCGGGAGCTTTGGGGGCGATACTGGGTGTTTGCGCACAACGGTGATCTCAAGGATTTCCGCCCCCGGCTTCACGCGCACTTTCACCCCGTGGGTGATACCGACAGCGAACACGCGTTCTGCTGGATCATGCAGGAGTTGGCCAAGTCGCACGCCAGTGTCCCCCCGATCGCGGAGTTGACACTCACGCTCAGAGAACTTGCAGCGCGAATTGCGCCGCGAGGCACGTTCAACTTTCTGCTCTCCAACGGCCAGGCGCTGTGGGCCCATGCATCCACCAGCCTCTGCTACATCGAACGACGCTTTCCTTTCGGCGAGGCACAGCTCAGCGACGAAGATGTGCGGCTCGACTTTTCGAAAGAGACGCAAGCGACCGACGAGGTGGCGGTGATCGCCACAAGCCCTCTCACCACCAACGAGCGGTGGACGGCATTTGAACCCGGCGAGCTGGCCGTCTTTTCGCAAGGGCGCAGGGTGGAATTCTGATCGTGTGAGCGGTCTTTTGGCGGACCATACGACACACCGCAGACGAGAGTGCGCTGGCAGGTAGAAGCATCCATATGTGAGAGGGCTGTTCCGAGGCTTGCGGCTGCAGAAGGGTTTAAGCCGCGGTGCCTCACGACTCTGGCCCCGTTCGATCGAGATCCTCGGACGCCTGCAAGTGAACAAACGCATCGCCGAAAGCAAAAAACCCCAGCATTGTTTGAATGCTGGGGTTTTCTGGGCTGTAAGAGCCTGACGATGACCTACTTTCACACG
>NZ_JBMIRS010000212.1:0-4466 GCF_049198005.1 Paracidovorax sp. MALMAid1276
ATCGCCCGATTTCACTCCAACCCTTCGGGCAAGTGCCTTGCCGGGCGGTCTGCGGCGTTGCGGCGCTTGTGGATAGCCGGGCTATCCACAGCGCACCGCGCCTGGCATCCCATCCCGGCAAGGCACTTGTGTGACCCCGAAAATATCTTGAACAGGTTCTCAGGAGGCCGCGCGTCAAGAGCGCTTCAACTGCGCATCAGCTGCATGAGCCGCGCGGCCGATTCCTCCGGGTCGGGCGCGTTCACCAGGGCGCGCACCACGGCGATGGAGCCCACGCCCGTGGCCAGCACCTGCGCAAACTGTTCGGCCCCGATCCCGCCAATCGCCACCTGCGGATAGTGGCGCAGCAGGCGGGCATACACCCCGAGCCGGCCCACGCCCTGCGGCGCTGTGGCCATCTTCTTGAGCGTGGTCGGGAACACCGCCCCCATGGCGATATAGCTGGGCCCCACGGCATCGGCGCGCACCATTTCGGCATAGCCGTGGGTGCTGACGCCCAGGCGCAGGCCCGAGCTGCGCAGCGTTTGCAGCTCGGCCGCGCTCAGCGCGTCCAGGTCTTCCTGGCCCAGGTGGATGCCATAGGCGCCGGCGTCGATGGCGGCACGCCAGTGGTCGTTGATGAAGAGCAGCGCGCCCGTGCCCTGCACGGCCTGCACTGCGGCGCGCACTTCGCGGTCGATGGCGGCGGGGTCGGCCGACTTGTAGCGCAGCTGCACCGTGGGCACGCCGGCGCGGGCCATGCGGCCCACCCAGTCCGCGTCGGGCAGCACGGCATACAGGCCCAGGTTCTGCGGGCAGGGGGCAAAGGCCTGGGCGCGGGGCAGCGGCTGCAGGCCGAAGTCTTCCGGCGCATCAGGCCAGACGCCGGGCTGCGCCTGGCCGGTGCGCTCCGCGCGGGCCTGCCACGCACGCGCCAGGCACTCGGCGTCGTGCGCGATGAAGCCCAGCGCGCTGCAGGCCTGCAGCGCGGCCAGGTAGACAGCGTCCTGCCGGGTGGGGGCGGGCACCGGCTCGGGCGAAAAGCCTGCAAAGGCGGCGGCGTGGTGCGCAAGGATGTCCTGCGCGAGGGCGGAGGTCTCAGGCATGTTGTGCGTGGTGCCAGAAAGGGGTGCCCAGCACGGGGGTGCTGGGCTGCGCGGCGTCCTGTGCGGACATGGCGCCTGCGCGGTGTGCGGCGCGCCCGGCGTTCACCGCATCGGCAAATGCACCGGCCATGGCCACAGGGTCTTGCGCCAGGGCCACGGCGGTGTTCAGCAGCACGCCGTCAAAGCCCCACTCCATCACCTGGCAGGCGTGCGACGGTAGGCCCAGGCCCGCGTCCACGAGCATCGGGACCGGAAGGCGCTCGCGCAGTGTCTGCAGCGCATAGGGGTTGACGGGGCCGCGCCCCGTGCCGATGGGCGCGGCCCAGGGCATCACGGCCTGGCAGCCCACGTCCACCAGGCGCTGGCACAGCACCAGGTCTTCGGTGCAGTAGGGCAGCACCTGAAAACCTTCCTTGATCAGGTGTTCGGCCACGCCCACCAGGTTCAAGGTGTCGGGCTGCAGGGTGTAGTCGTCGCCGATCAGCTCCAGCTTGATCCAGGGCGTGTTGAAGACCTCGCGCGCCATCTGGGCGGTGGTGATGGCCTCTTGTGCGCTGTGGCATCCGGCGGTGTTGGGCAGCACGGGCACGTTCAGCTTGCGCAACAGCTCCCAGAAGCTGTTGCCGCTTTCGGCCGGGTTGCTGCCCTGGCGGCGCAGCGAGGCGGTGACCATGGCGGGCTGGGCGCGCAACACGGCCGCTTCGAGCACGGCGGGCGAGGGGTAGCGCGAGGTGCCCAGCAGCAGGCGGCTCGCAAAGGTCTGGCCGTACAGCACCAGGGGGTCTTGGGGCGTCGGAGTGGTCATGTGTTTACTATATTTTTGATAGCTGCAAGCGCTTGATGGATAAGCGCTGAAGGCCATTTTTATTCCATATTGGGTTGCGCCGGGTCAGCCGCCGGTCACGGGCGAGATGATCTCCACGCGGTCGCCGGGCTGCAGCCGGTGGGCGGCATAGCCGGTGTTGGGCACAAAGCAGGTGTTCACGGCCACGGCAAACGGAGGGCGCGCTGCGATGGCGGCCACGGCATCGGCCACGGTGGCGCCTTCGGGCAGTTCGTGCGGGGTCTGGTTGATGGAGATGTTCATGCAAGGGCGGAAGCGGAGGCGCTGGTGGCGGCGGTCGCAGCATGGGCGGCGCTCAGGTCCAGGGCCAGGTCAAAACGTTGCGAAAGCGGCGATTGTCCCGTGTTCAGCACCTCCAGCGTCACATCGAGCATCGCCGGGGCGATCATGAAGCCATGGCGGTACAGGCCGTTGATCTCCAGCACGCGTGGGCGCGTCTGGCGGATGGCGGGCAGGTTGTCGGGCAGCGTGGGGCGGCACTGGGTGGACAGCTCCAGGATGCGGCCTTCGGCAAAGCCGGGGTGCACGGCATAGGCGGCAGACAGCAGCTCCAGCGTGGAGCGCACGCTGGCGGGCGTGCGGTCATCCGATTCGATCTCGGTCGCGCCGATCACGAACAGATGGTCTTGCTTGGGCGCGATGTAGATCGGGTAGCGCGGGTGCACCAGCCGCGTGGGGCGCTGCAGCGTCACGTCGGGCGCGTGGACGCGCGCCACCTCGCCGCGCACGCCGCGCAGCGCGCTCCACTGGCCCTTGGCGCCCAGGCCCCGGCAGTCCAGCACCCAGTCGGGCTGGCCGGGCGCGCCGGGCGTGAAGGCGTCGGGCGACTGCGGGTTGTGCCAGTGCGCGCGCACGCCCAGCCGCTGCATCTCCACCACCAGCGCCGCCAGCAGCTGGCGGTTGTCCAGCTGGCCTTCGCCGGGCAGGTACACGCCCTGGGCGAAGCGGCTGGCCAGCGCGGGCTCGGCCTGGGCGAGCGCGCTGCTGTCCAGCGTTTGCAGCGGCGGCAGTTCGGGCACGGTGCGCTGGTTGGCTGCAAGCTGGCGGGTAAGGCGCTGGGCCTCCGCCGCATCCTGGCGGTGCCACACGATGAGGGTGCCGTTCTGCTGGAAGAACACGGGCTGCGCCAGCGGCGCCAGCAGCTGCGGCCAGCGGGCGAGGGCATGGTGGCCCATGCGCACCACGCCGGGCTCGGTGATGGCGGATTCGGCCAGGGGCGCCAGCATGGCGGCAGCCACGGTGGCGGCCGAGCCTTCGGCCGCGGGGCTGCCTGCGTCGTGGATGTCCACCCGGTGGCCCTGGCGCGCCAGCTCCACCGCGAGCAGGCGGCCCATCAGGCCCGCGCCCAGGATGGCAAAGGAGGAGGAAGTGGGGGAAGTGGGCATGTCCGTCGGTGTGTCCGTGGGCTGGCAGCGTGGACAAAACGGGGCGGCGCCGCTTGAGGAAACTCCCCACGCCAGCATGACCTGGATCGGGTGCGAGGGTATCTCTCAGCCCCATGCCGTGTGGGCGGGGCACCCCTGTTTCGTCCTGATGGGGGATTACAGCACAACCCCTGTAGCGCCCGTCTTGACCTGGCGCATAGGCCATAATTTTTGCCATGACTTCCCCGACCTCGCTGCCGTCCACGCCCTCCGTGTCTTCCATGTCCTCCACGTCCTCCACGCAATCTGCGCGCCGCTATGTGCGCGTGCTCTCCATCGCGGGCTCCGACAGCGGCGGCGGCGCCGGCATCCAGGCCGACCTCAAGACCTTTGCCGCCTTGGGCTGCTACGGCATGACGGCCATCACCGCCATCACCGCGCAGAACACCTGCGGCGTCACCGGCATCCACGGCATTCCGCCCGAGATGCTCAAGGCCCAGATCGACGCCGTGGTGCACGACATCGGCGTGGATGCGGTCAAGATCGGCATGCTGCATTCGCCCGAGGTGGTGCGCGTGGTGGCCGATGCCATCCGCACCCACCAGCTGCCCCATGTGGTGCTCGACCCGGTGATGGTGGCCACCAGCGGCGACCGGCTCATTGCCGAAGACACCGTGGGCGTGCTGGTGCGCGAGCTGTTTCCGCTGGCCGAGGTGATCACCCCCAACCTGGACGAGGCCGGCTGGCTGCTGGGCCGCAAGGTCAAAGGTGTGGACGGGCTGGAAGAAGCCGCGCAGGCCCTGCGTGCGCTCGGCGCCCCGGCCGCGCTGCTCAAGGGCGGCCACCTGCCGGGCGACGACGTGGTGGACGTGCTGGCCCTGCCGGGCGGCGCCTGCCACCGCCTGGCGTCGCAGCGCATTGCCACGCACAACGGCCACGGCACGGGTTGCACGCTGTCATCGGCCATTGCCGCGCACCTGGCGCTGGGGGCGCCCCTGCCGCAGGCGGTGGCCAAGGCGCGGGCCTACATCCTGGGTGCGATTGCCGCCGGGGCCGATGTGACCACCGGCCGCGGCCACGGCCCGCTGAACCACGGCTATGCGCCCGTGGCACAGCACACCGTCTGAATTTTTTGAGTCTTTTTGGCCCTCAGCGCTTATCCATCAAGCGCTG
>NZ_JBMIRS010000242.1:0-84051 GCF_049198005.1 Paracidovorax sp. MALMAid1276
TGAATCCGAGAAATCGACTGTGCGCCGGGGCTGCAGCGGGATGCCCGGACAGGCGCCTGGCGCAGTCAAGGCTGGCTGCCTTGACAAGGCAGGCAACGCAGCCGGGTGCCCGCCGCTGCCCCGGCCCAAAGGGTGAGGGTCTGGCAACGCCACACTCATCGTTGCCGCGCTCGCCGGGTGGCCAACCCGACTGCGCCCGGCGCCTTGATTGCGGCGTTGCCAGACCCTCACGCATAGCCGATTTCTCGGATTCAGTGGACTAGCCGCGGCGGCCCATTGCGGCCGCGTCCTGCATCCGGCGCACCTTCGGTGTAACCTGAACGGGCCTGGGAACGAACTTACGGTTGTTCCCTCTGACTTTTTCAGAGTCCCCTTCCCACCGAACGACCGGAGTGCGCCATGCTGATTCCATCCCGCGACACGGGTTTCATCCATCCGACGTCCTCGGACATCACGCCCCGGGCCGTCTATGAGCAGCGGCGGCAGATGCTGCGCTACCTGGCCACCGGCGCCGCTGGCGCGGCCATGGCCTCCTGGGCCGGGCGCGAGGCCCTGGCGCAGGTGCAGCGCCCGGGCAAGCTGGCCCCGCTGCCCGGCGCCAAGTCCAGCGTGGCGGGCGCGGTGTCGATGGAAAAGCTCACCGACTACAAGGACGCGAGCACCTACAACAACTTCTATGAATTCGGCACCGACAAGGCCGACCCGGCCCGCAACGCGCACACGCTGAAAACATCGCCCTGGACGGTGGAGGTGGAAGGCCTCGTCAAGAAGCCGGGCAAGTACGGCATCGAAGACCTGCTCAAACTCAGTGCGCAGGAAGAGCGCATCTACAGGCTGCGGTGCGTGGAAGGCTGGTCCATGGTGATCCCGTGGGTGGGTTATTCGCTGGCCGAACTCATCAAGCGTGTGGAGCCGCAGGGCAGCGCCAAGTATGTGGAGTTCGTGACGCTGGCCGACAAGGCCACCATGCCCTATGTGGGCTCGCGCGTGCTGGAGTGGCCGTATGTGGAGGGTCTGCGCATGGACGAGGCCCTGCACCCCCTCACCTTGCTGACGTTCGGCATGTACGGCGAAGTCCTGCCCAATCAGAACGGCGCGCCTGTACGCGTGGTGGTGCCCTGGAAGTACGGGTTCAAGAGCGGCAAGAGCATCGTCAAGATCCGGTTCGTCGAAAAAGAGCCCGCCACGGCCTGGAACAAGGCTGCACGGCAGGAATATGGTTTCTATTCCAACGTGAACCCCGAGGTGGACCACCCCCGCTGGAGCCAGGCCACCGAGCGGCGCATCGGCGAAGACGGCCTGTTCGCCAAGAAGCGCAAGACGCTGATGTTCAATGGCTACGAGGCGCAGGTGGGGCAGCTCTATGCGGGCATGGACCTCAAGAAGTTCTATTGATTTCCTGGTGTTCCTGCAAGCCCGTCCCGCGGCGAACGAGAAGACCCGGTCGCAGGGTGCTGCCGCCCACCGAGAAGGCGCAGGTGCCGGGAGGCGACTGATTCGATGAGAAAGCTGCTGCTTCACCCCGCCGCCAAACCGGTTGTGTTCGTGGTTTGGCTGCTGCCTTTTGCCTGGCTGGTGTTTGGCGCCGTCACCGACCAGCTGGGCGCCAACCCGGCGGAGGCCTTGATCCGCTCCACGGGCGACTGGACACTGCGCTCGCTGTGCCTGGTTCTCGCCGTCACGCCGCTGCGTGTGGTCACGGGCACGCCCCAGCTGGCACGCTTTCGGCGCATGCTGGGGCTGTTCGTGTTCTTTTACGCGGCCGTGCATCTGCTCAGCTACAGCGCCTTCGACATGGCGTTTGATGTGGGCGACATCGCCCGCGATATCGCCAAGCGGCCCTTTATCCTGGTGGGGTTCGCTGCCTTCGTGCTGCTGGCCGCGCTGGCCGCGACATCATTCAACCGCGCGATCAAGGCCCTGGGCGCGCGCCGGTGGCAGGCGCTTCACCGCTGCGTATACCTGGTGGCGGTGCTTTCGGTGCTGCATTTCTTCTGGATGCGTGCGGGCAAGAACGACTTTGGCGAAGTGGCGGTGTACGCCGCGATCCTCGGCGCATTGCTCGGCTGGCGCGTGTGGGACAGCCTGCGCAAACGCAGAATCGTGCGGGCGAATGCGGCGTCGGGACGGGTGCATTGAGTGCATCCGGTGAATGCGAATGCTATAAAAGTAGTAGCTGATAGCGCTTTATGGATAAGCGCTGAAGGCTAATTTCATCAAATATTTCAAGCGCCCACCCCCAGCGCGGGGCGCATCTGCCGACTCGCGGGGTCGATGAAGGCGGTTGGCACCTGGTAAGCGCGGTCGTCGAAGAGATCGATGCCGCACATCAGGTTTTCGATCCAGTGGAAGAAGTCGTTGATGGCCCTTTGCCCCTTGATGGGCGCGCCGTGCTGCGGCACCAGCATGGCAATGTCGAGCTGCCTCGCCATGCGCGCCCACAAACGCAGGATCTTGTTGGACACCATGTAGCGGCGGTGAAAGCCATCCATCCGCGGGATATGGGCCTTGAGGTCGGTCACCGGCACGCGGGCCTCGGCCCCCGACATCATCGAAACGCCCAGATCGCCCGTGAAGAGTATGCGGCTCACAGGATCGTAGAAGTGGAAATTGCCTTCGGAGTGCATGAAATGCGCAGGCAGCAGCACCAATTCGTGGCGGCCCAGCCTCAGGCGCCCGCCGCCGTCCGGAACGCCGATCACGCGGTTTTCTGTCTTGCCCACTTTGGTGAAATGCGGCGCGAAGCGTTCCCACACGCGAGAGATGACCAGATCCGCCTTGGTGCTGGTCATCCAGCGGTCCAGAGACGCGATGATGTCTGGATCGGCGTGGGACGCGATCAGGTAGGAGAGCTTGTGCGGCGGGAAATGTTGGGTCATTCCCATGAACAGCTCGTTGAACGCCAGGTTGCCCCCGGGATCGATGATGGCGCCGGTGCCGTCATCCACGATCAGGAACTGGTTGGCCTGTACCGCCAACCCATCCTCCTCAATGAGGTCGGTGAACATCAGGCAAGCGTGATTCTTGTCTCGGTAGAGCTCCAGGGCCATGGACATCGTGCAGTGCAATGAAGCACGCAATGTACGGCCGTGGTGGTGATGCGGGCTTGACGGAGATCAAGCAAAGCCCCGATGGGGGTACCTGCCGCGCGGCTGCCCTGCCAAGCCGGCTTGGCGGGCTCAGGTTCAGGGGGCGGCGGATGCGGCAGTCGCCGGGCGGGCCGCCGGCTGTTGCGATTCGGTTTGTGCGGCGCTATCGCCGCTGCGGGTCGGTGCCAGGGTCTGAGGCAAAGTGGCACGCTGCTGCGCAGCAGGGGCAGAGGGCAGGTACAGGGGCCCCCGTTGACCACAACCCGCAAGGGCTGCCGCACTGGCAGCAAGGACAAGCGTCCTGACTAGAATTTGCGAAGCTTTCAACATGCGCAAATTGTAATGACCGACCTCGAATTCCTGGACCGTGCCGAGAAGCTGCTGATGAGCGTTGAGCGCGGCTGCGATCTGATCAATGACACGACGGATGCGGACGTGGACGCCCAGCGCTCCGGCGGAATGGTCACCCTCACGTTCCCCAACCGCAGCCAGATCGTGATCAATCTGCAAAAGCCGCTGCACGAGGTTTGGATGGCCGCGCGCTCCGGCGGGTATCACTACCGCTTCGACGGGAATGTGTGGCTGGACACGAAAGGCGCGGGGGAGTTTTTCGATTGCCTGAGCCGCGATGCGGCGCAGCAGTCCGGGCTCCCGCTCATCTTCAAGGCCTGACCACGGCGTGGGCTTCAGCGTCGGGCTGCCAACGTTGGAGCCCGCGCACGTACCCTTGGGCCTCAGTTTCGGAACAGCTCAAGAATGCGATTGCGCTCTTCCACGGGCGGCGGCGCAGCCGGAGCGACTGAGGATGTCCCCATCGTGCGCTCATCCAGCCCGATGCTGGCGACCCCGGCGTTGCGCGCGTACTCTTCGTAGAACCACTCACCCCCCACGTTGACGACACCCGGCGGGACTGGCGTCTCCATCACCGGGACACCTTTGAGCGCCTGCTGCATGAAACTGATCCACACCGGCAGGCTCAGCCCGCCCCCGGTTTCGCGATTGCCCAGATTGCGCGGCGTGTCATAGCCGATCCAGGTGACGGCTGCGATGGTGGGCTGGTAGCCCGCAAACCATGCGTCCCAAGAATCGTTGGTCGTTCCGGTCTTGCCGTACAGGTCGGGGCGCTTGAGGGTGCCTTGGGCGCGGGCGGCCGTGCCAGACCGCGTCACTTCCTGCAGCAGGCTGTTCATGACGAAGGCGTTTCGCGCATCGATGGCGCGGGGCTGTTCGCTGGTCACCGGCGTCTTCGATTCGGAAATGATCCGGCCCTTGTGGTCAGTGACCTTGGCAATGAGCCAGGGATTGACGCGGTAGCCGCCATTGGCGAAGACGGAATAGCCTGTGGCCACCTGCAATGGTGTGACCGAGCCCGCACCCAATGCCATCGTCAGGAAGGCCGGATGCCTCTCGGCATCGAATCCAAAGCGTGTGATCCAATCCTGCCCCGCCCTGGGTCCCACGGCCTGTAAAACGCGAATGGAGATCATGTTCTTGGACTTGGCAAGGCCCGTGCGCAAACTCATCGGCCCGTCGTACTTGCCGTCGTAGTTCTTGGGCTCCCAGGGCTGCCCGCCGGTCACGCCGCCATCAAAAAACAGCGGCGCGTCGTTGACAACGGTTGCGGGTGTGAACCCTTTTTCAAGCGCTGCAGAATAGATGAAGGGCTTGAAGCTTGACCCGGGCTGGCGCCAGGCCTGGGTGACGTGGTTGAACTTGTTCTTGTCAAAGTCGAATCCTCCCACCAACGCCCGGATCGAACCGTTGCGAGGGTCGAGCGCTACGAATGCACCCTCCACTTCAGGGAGCTGTGTGATTTCCCAGGTCTCCTTGGGTGTCTTCACCACGCGAATGACCGCACCGCGACGAATCTTGATGTTGGGCGGTGCCTTGTCGCTGAGTCCCGACTGCGCTGGCTTGAGCCCTTCGCCGGTAATTTCAAGCGTGTCGCCGTTCGCGCGGGCGGCAACGATCTTGCGGGGGCTGGACTCCAGGACGACGGCCGAGAGCACATCGCCGTTGTCCGGGTGATTGGCCAGCGCGTCGTCAATCGCGTCCTCCACCTCCTGGGCAGCCGCAGGCAGCGCGACAAACTTCTCGGGGCCCCGGTAATGCTGCCTGCGCTCATAGTCCATGATGCCCTTGCGCAGGGCGGCATAGGCGGCGTCCTGTTCGGCGGCATTGAGGGTGGTGTAGACATTCAGTCCCCGCGTGTAGGCCTCGTTGCCGTACTGCGCGTAAATGAGCTGGCGGGCCATTTCGGCGACGTACTCGGCATGCACGCGCGTGTTGTCGGGGCCGGTTCGGATCTTCAGCTCTTCCTTCTTGGCGGCCGTGGCCTCCTGCGTGGAGATGAACCCGTTCTCTTCCATTCTCTCGATGATGTAGAGCTGGCGCGCACGAGCGCGCTTCGGATTGCTGATGGGGTTGTAAGCAGAGGGTGCTTTCGGCAAGCCTGCGAGCATTGCCGCTTCCGCAATCGAAATGGCCTTCAGCGGCTTTCCAAAATATGCTTCTGAGGCCGCTGCAAAACCATAAGCGCGGTTACCCAGAAAAATCTGGTTCATGTAAATCTCGAGAATTTGGTCTTTTGTCAACAAATGTTCGAGCTTGAACGTAAGTAAAATTTCGTAAATTTTGCGTGTAAATGTTTTCTCGGAAGAGAGATAAACATTGCGGGCGACCTGCATGGTGATAGTCGATGCGCCCTGGCTTTTTACTCTGCCCAGGTTGGCGAGGCCAGCCCGCATCACGCCCTTGTAGTCGACCCCGCCGTGCTGAAAGAAGCGTGTGTCTTCAATGGCCAGCACCGCGTCTTTCATCACCTGCGGAATCTCGCCAATGGGAGTCAGGTTGCGGCGCTCTTCGCCGAACTCACCCAGCAGTGCCCCCTCTGCGGAATACACCCGCAGCGGCAGCTTGGGCCGGTAGTCGGCGAGGTCCGATATGTCGGGAAGATTGGGGTAGGCGACAGAAAGCGCCACGGCAATGGTCAGCGCAATGGCCACGGCACCGGCAGCTACCAAGCCTGCGAGCCAAAGCACAGCCCGCAACATCCATCGGAGCCAGCCTGGCACCCGGGGCGAACTGGATCGCTTTGACTTGTCGGAAGTTGGGGACGAAGAGGATGCGGGCATATCGCTCCGGATAGGTGATACAGCCCATTATAAAAATGTCCGCCAAAGGCGACGGGAGCGTGCCGGACAGCCGGGCAAATTCTTCATGAAAGGCGTCGGGCTGCCGCCGGAAGGTGTTGCAGAGCGCAAAATTTTCGTCTGCTTTTGGCAACGCCGAGGAAGCGTTACACGGGGAAAAACCTTTGCTGGAGAACTATCTTACTGATAGCATTCATGTGAAGTGTTAAGTTTTGTTGCCTCCTTTTGGCAAGTTTCAGGGGACCCATCTTGATCTCAACGGGATCTTTGTTTAGTCGCCAGTCCACCCCGCTACTGGGAATCGACATCAGCTCCTCCAGCGTCAAGTTGGTTGAATTGGGGCGTGATAAAGCGGGAGGATTGGTGCTCGAGCGGTGCGCCATTGAGCCTTTGGAGCGTGGATGGATCACCGATGGAAACATCGAGAAGTTCGACGAGGTGGCCGACGCGTTGCGTCGTCTTGTCAAGAAAAGCGGTACGCGTACCAAAAACGTGGCACTTGCGCTGCCGCCCTCTGCGGTGATCACCAAAAAGATCACGCTGCCTGGCGGGATGACGGAGCAGGAGCTTGAAGTCCAGGTGGAGTCCGAAGCCAATCAATACATCCCTTTTTCGCTCGACGAGGTGAGTCTTGATTTTTGTGTCATTGGACCGAGCAAGAACGCCCCGGGTGATGTCGACGTGTTGATCGCAGCGTCTCGCCGGGAAAAGGTTCAGGACAGACAGGGCCTTGCAGAGGCGGCTGGCCTGAAGGCGGTGGTGGTGGACATTGAATCCCATGCTTCACGTCTCGCCGCTGGGCGCCTCATCGAGGCGCTTCCCAAACGAGGCGTCGATGCCATGGTGGCATTGTTCGAGGTGGGCGCGCTGACAACCAGCATGCAGGTCATCCGAAACGAAGAAGTCCTGTACGACCGGGATCAAGGATTTGGGGGGGCTCAACTCACTCAATTGATCGTCCGCCAGTACGGGTTTTCCGTAGAAGAAGCTGAAAGCAAGAAGCGCAGCGGCGACTTACCAGAGGATTATCAGACCGCAGTGCTTCGGCCCTTCGTCGACAGCATGGCGCAGGAAATAGGGCGCGCCTTGCAGTTTTTCTTCACCAGCACGCCCCACAACAGGGTGGACCACATCATGCTTGCCGGCGGTTCGGCGCCTCTGCCTGGCCTGACGGAAGCGGTGACCCAGCAAACAGGCTTTGCATGCAGTGCAGTCAATCCGTTTGACGGCATGGAAATCGGAAGTTCCGTCCGGCTTAAGAAAATGGTGCGTGAGGCGCCTTCCTATCTGACATCGTGCGGGTTAGCCATGCGGAGGTTCTTGCAGTGATACTGATTAATTTGCTTCCCCACCGGGAAGCAGCGCGAAAGCGTCGAAAGGAAGCGTTTCAGGCGACGATGTTCGCCTCGTTCCTGGGCGGATTGGTGATCGCCGGAGCCATCTATTGGTGGTTCCAGATGATGATTACTGCCCAACAGGAAAAAAACACCTTTCTCCAGGGTGAGATCACCATACTGGAAAACCAGATCAAGGAAATCGCCACCATTGAAGATGAGATCGCGGCGTTGCGGGCCCGACAGAAAGCGGTGGAAGATCTCCAGTCTGACCGAAACCTCCCTGTCCATCTCTTGAACGAGCTTGTGCGGCAGGTGCCTGATGGGGCCTATGTGACAAGCATCAAGCAGACTGATCAGGTGATTGCCATGCAGGGTGTTGCTCAATCCAATGAGCGAGTGTCTGAAATGCTCAGGAACCTGACGGATAACACGCCATGGTTATCCAAGCCTGAATTGGTTGAAATTGTTGCCAGCAATATTGCCTTGACCCCACGCGATCAACGCCGTGTATCTACGTTCAACCTTCGATTTCGCCTGATGCGAACGGGCGAGGTGCAGAAGGCGCAGGACGCGGCGAGTGCAACGCCGACCGGGAAATAAAGATGGTTAAAAAATCAAAACCAAAGTTTGATTTTGCAGAATTCCAAGAAAATGTTGGAAGGCAATTTCGAAATTTGGATACGAAAGACCCTTCGGTCTGGCCCATTGCCCCGAAGGTTATTCTGTGCATTTTCATCGCTGTTGGTGTCGCTGCGGGTTTGTGGTTTGCCAAGTTGAGTGATTATGAGGTGGAGCTTGAGGCTGAAGTCGCAAAAGAACAAACACTCAGAGCAGACTACCAAACAAAGCTCGTTAAAGCGGTGAGCCTTGATGCATTGAAACGGCAGCGTGAACAAGTTCAGCAGTACGTGATTCAACTCGAAAAGCAATTGCCGAGCAAGGCTGAGATGGCGGCGCTGCTTTCCGACATCAATCAGGCGGGATTGGGGCGGAGTCTTCAGTTTGACTTGTTCCGACCCGGGCAAGTTGTCGTTCGCGATTACTACGCAGAACTTCCTATCGCGGTAAGGGTGACTGGCAAGTACCATGACATGGGGGCATTTGCATCCGACGTTGCTCACCTGTCCCGCATTGTGACGTTGAACAACATTTCCATCGCCCCTACGGCCAAGGACAGCGGTACGCTGACGATGGATGCCACAGCTCGTACCTTCCGCTATCTCGATCCGGAAGAGATTCAGGCGCAAAAACAAGCGGGGACGAAGAAGCCATGACGGTAAACCGCTATTTACTGGGGATTTTGGGGCTGATGGTTATTTCCGGGTGTAGCTCATCCGGTGATGAAGAGCTGCGCCAATGGATGAGCGAACTTCGAGCGACCACAAAGCCAAGAGTTACTCCGCTGACCGAGCCTAAGCAATTTATTCCGCAGGCTTATTCTGCTGACGCAACCATTGAGCCGTTCAATTCGCTCAAGTTAACTCAAGCCCTTCGTCGAGATTCCACCCAGTTGGCTTCAAACGCTGCATTGATTGCGCCGGAGATGTCGCGCCGCAAAGAGCCGCTTGAGTCCTATCCTCTTGACGCGATGGCCATGGTGGGGAGTCTCAATAAAAAGGACGCGCCTACCGCTCTTTTGAAGGTTGACAAGTTACTTTATCAGGTGCGGCTGGGGAACTATATCGGACAGAACTACGGGAAAATAACGCGCATCAGTGAGAACTCGATTCAGCTGAGGGAGATTGTCCAAGACGCTACTGGCGATTGGATTGAGCGAGTGGTAACGCTGGACTTGCAAGAGGATAAGAAATGAAATTCACTAAAGCTAAGCCCGTGAAGATTGGTCAATTGGTATTGACTCTCTCGGCGTCTCTTTTTATGTCTCTTGGCGCATGGGCACAGGCTTCGATTCAATCGGTGTCCAGTGCGGTGCAAGGAGGCGCGGATGTGGTTCGCATCGATTTTGCCGAATCCCCCAAATCCCTGCCAACGGGTTTTTCCATTCAATCGCCCGCCCGCATCGCTTTAGATTTTCCCGGAATGGCGAACGGAAGTGGGAAAAACGCGTTCGAAATCAATCAAGGCAATCTGAAATCCATCAATGTAGTGCAGGCGGGTGATCGTGCACGTGTCGTGTTAAACCTCAAGCAACCCAGTTCTTATTCTGCCGAGATTCAAGGTAAGTCACTGTTGGTGACGCTGGGCACGCAAGGAGCAGGCGCCGTTTCTGCGCAGCAAGCCCCGAGCCAGGTTTTTAGTGACGCTGTGGGAAATGATGTTCAAGCCATCCGAGATGTCGATTTCAGGAGGGGAAGTGATGGATCTGGAAGGGTGGTGATATCTCTTCCGTCCAGCCAGGTCGGTGTGGACATTCGCCAGCAAGGGAAAGGATTGACCGTGGATTTTCTGCGCTCCACCCTTCCTGAAGGGCTGCGTAGGAGGCTGGATGTCACGGATTTTGGCACTCCTGTTCAAGTCATCAGTACCAGCCAGCAAAACGACCGTGTGCGGATGGTCATAGAACCGGTAGGTGAGTGGGAGCACAGCGCCTACCAGAGCGACAGCCAGTTTGTCGTGGAGGTCCGCAGTAAAAAAGTCGACCTTTCCAAACTCACGCAAGGGCCGGGCTATAGCGGTGAAAAGCTGTCCCTGAATTTTCAAAATATTGAAGTGAGATCGCTTCTGCAGGTGATTGCAGATTTTACGAACTTCAATATCGTGACATCGGATACCGTAACCGGATCGTTGACGTTGCGGTTGAAGGATGTACCCTGGGATCAAGCATTGCAGATCATCATGGATGCCAAAGGCCTTGGTATGCGTAAATCTGGGACCGTCCTGTGGATCGCGCCGAAGGACGAAATTGATGATCGTATTAAGAAGGACTATGAGGCGGCGCAAGCGATTCAGAAGCTTGAGCCTTTGCGTACACAAGCTTTCCAGATGAATTATGCCAAGGCTGCAGATATGGTTCTTCAGCTTACTGCGAGCAGCGGTGGGAGCGGCGGAGGAAGTACAAACAACCGGTTCTTGTCAGAGCGTGGTAGTGCGATATCGGAGCCTCGCACCAATCAGCTGTTTGTCACCGACACTCCGGCGAAGTTGGAAGAGGTTCGCCAGCTTCTTGCGACTCTGGATGTGGCGGTCAGGCAAGTGATGATCGAAGCGCGGATCGTAGAGGCTTCGGACACCTTTGGGCGGTCATTGGGGATTCGCTTGGGGGCGACAGATCTAAGAGCTAATCGTGGTGGCGACGGAGGATATGGACTCGGAAGTGGTAATCGTGTGGCATTTGGAACAAGTTACAGTAATGCTGTAGCCACCACTGGAGCCGGAGGCAGTGTCAATACGCTTGGCAATTTCGTAAATCTTCCTGCCCAAGCACAAGGAGGATATGACCCTGCTAGTTTTGCGATTTCTATTTTTAATTCGGCAGCCAATAGATTTCTGAATTTGGAAATCTCTGCGCTTGAGGCAGATGGAAAGGGGAAAATTGTCTCCAGTCCCCGGGTGGTGACTGCCGATCAAACTAAGGCTTCGATTGAGCAAGGTACGGAGTTTCCTTATCCTGTCACAGCACCCAATGGCGGAACGGTCATAGCGTTCAAGAAGGCGGTACTTAAGCTGGAAGTAACGCCGCAGATTACTCCCGAAGGAAACATTATTCTTGATTTGGATGTCAACAAAGACAGCCCCGGTGAAGTCTTAAATAATGTGCGCGCCATTAATACCAAGCATATAAAAACCCAGGTATTGGTTGAGAATGGCGGTACTGTAGTGATCGGTGGGATATTCGAGCTTTTTGAGGATAATACGGAGAGTAAGGTTCCTGTGCTTGGTGATATTCCCGGCTTGGGTAATTTGTTCAAGACGAGGACAAAGCAGGCAAACAAGCAGGAAATGCTGGTATTTATTACCCCCAAGGTGATCACGGACCGGTCGGCGATCCGTTAATGAATGAGTGTTACAGGAATAAATATGCTGAAAATTTGTAAAATACTTGCGGTTGTAGCGCTAGGTTCTTTGACTGCATGCGGTGGAGGTGGGGGGAGCCCCGGATCTTCGAACCAAGCCTACACCATCAGTGTACGCGCGGCGAAGACACAGCTGCCAATTAATATTGCTAATATGCCCGCTGGATTGGGTGCTTATGCTAGCTATACAACCACAATTTATGTGGATGCTAGAAAGGGATCAGACCCAATTCCTGGCGGCGAAAATATATTTGGTTGCAATCTGGCGGGCGGGTTGGACTCTGGTGCGCTTTATTATTTAGATGGTGATGAGGCGCATGAGGACGACAATGGAAATCCACTCGCCTACCGCTCTGTGACGTTGGGTGCCAATTCCGGCGGCGCCTCATTCCACTTTCACTCCGGTAATCAAGCAGGAACCGCCCGCATCACGTGTTCAGTGACTAATCCTGCGGATAATCGTGTGTCCAGTGCGAGTGTGGATATCGTGGTGGGTGCGGCAACCGGCAAGCCTGCAAACGTTATTGCTACCACGATGGCGCCGTACTCGATCGGTTCCAGGTTGAACGGAAGCCTGGTGCCGGACAACGTAGGCATCCAGGCGTTTGTGCGCGACGATGCCAATCAACCGGTACCCAACCCCACGGGCGGCGCAAACCTGCAAGTCAGCATCCGGTCTTTCGGAGCGTACGCTGGTGCGCGTCTGCTCTCTGGCAACCAATCCGGCAGCGTGTTGCAAGTGCGTACCATCAGCGGTGTGGGTACGATTTCGCTGAGCAGTGGTACAGATACCGGGGTCATTTTGCTTGAGTACGTGACCGATCGTTTTGACAATGACGTCTCCAACGGCATTCAGGACCCGGTAGCGTCTTTGCATGCCGTGAACGTTTCCAACATGATTGGCACGGGTCAGCCGCTGGTGATCACAAGTTCCTCGACAATTTCTGTTCCATCCGGAATATCCTTTGCGTATGCATTGTCGTTCCAGGGCGGCGTTGGGCCGTACAACTGGTCTCTGATTGGCGCTCTGCCTGCAGGGCTCACGCTGAGCGGAAGCGGTGTCATCACCGGCACTACCAGTGCTCCAGCCGGTGATTACAACGTCGTTGTGCAGGTGTCCGACGCGGCGGGTGCGATTGCAGTTCAGAACCTCAAGATCACCGTGGTTGCGCCGACTGTGACCACCCCCACAACACCCACTACGCCCACCACGCCAGCGATCGGTCCTCTGGTCTTCACCGTCAACGGCTGCAGCTCTGATGTAGGGACCGCCTGCCCTCTGCCAGCCGCCTCGAGCACAGGATCCTATTCCTACGCGTTTTCTGCAACAGGTGGCGACACCACAAAACCTGTGACATGGGTTTTCAGTGGTGTACCAGCATGGCTTACCAGCGCCACCGCTGGCAATAATGGCGTGATTACCGGAACGCCACCGGCTGGAGCAGCCTGCGATAGATTTTTGGTGACGGCGACTCGCGATACGATGTCCGTGACAAGGCAAGTGTCCATCGCTATCGACGGTGGCACATGTCCGTAGTCAACTAGCTCGACAATTTTGGGGGCATCCGTTGGTGCGCCCATGAATTTAATACGAGATGTTGGGCCCCTTGGCAATGCCTTGGGGCCTTTCTCGTTGCGTAAAATTATCTTTCTGGATTGCGCAATACTGTTTGCGCCGTTTTGCAAAAAAGTTATTGAAAAATGGACTTGGAAATAATTCCTGCAGGTGCACTTCGGATCAATCTTGATGAACGAAGCTACGCCATTCATGTGGATCATTTCGCAGACCACTCCTGGTGCGATGGCCTTGAGTTGCCCGTCGGTACGTCTGCGATGGTCGTTACGAACGATGTGGTTGGCGGTATTTATCTTCAAAGGCTTGTGGAGCGGTTGACAAGCCGCTATCCGGTTGTTCACTTTGTGGAATTGCCAGATGGTGAGGATCACAAGGACTGGAAAACCCTGGATTTGATTTTTACTGCATTGTTATCTAAGGGCTGTGACCGTAAGACGGTCTTGTACGCCTTGGGTGGTGGTGTGGTTGGCGATATGACCGGATTTGCAGCTGCGTCATATATGCGCGGTATCAAATTTGTTCAGGTGCCAACGACGCTATTGGCCCAGGTTGATTCTTCTGTCGGCGGTAAGACTGCCATCAATCACCCCTTGGGCAAGAACATGATCGGTGCCTTCTACCAGCCGCAATTGGTAGTGTGTGACCTTTCAACTTTGAAGACTCTGCCGAAGCGGGAATTGAGATCTGGCTTGGCAGAAGTGATCAAGTACGGGCCGATCGCTGATATGGAATTCATGGCCTGGCTCGAAAGTTCGGTGGAGCTTGTACTGGATGGCGATACGGATGCGCTGGCTCATTGCGTTCGTCGCAGCTGTGAAATCAAGGCGGAGGTGGTCGGGCAGGATGAGACGGAGTCGGGTCTCAGAGCCATCCTCAATTTCGGACACACCTTCGGCCACGCGATCGAGACGGGAATGGGCTACGGCGTGTGGCTCCACGGTGAGGGCGTTGCGGCGGGGATGGTCATGGCGGCAGAACTTTCTCGTCGCATGGGAATGGTCTCCTCCGAATTTGTGGCAAGGCTGACCTCGCTGATTTCTCGTGCTGGCCTGCCGACCAGGGGCCCTGTGATCGATGCCGCAGACAATGCGGGCCGATATTTGGAACTCATGCGCGTGGACAAGAAGGCTGAGGCGGGGGAGATTCGGTTTGTCGTCCTTGATGGACCAGGAAAGGCGGTTTTGCGCACGGCGCCCGATGCCCTGGTTCGGGAAGTCATCGATGCGTGCTGTGAGTAGGTGCGTCTGGGATCGCCAACGCGAGGGCTCAACGGCCTTCGCGCCTGTGGGATCGAGTTCGCAACGATCGCATTCGGTGAGGGGGCGTTCGCTTGCTGGGTCGCCAGCCCATCAGTGTGCACTGCGTCACCACCCGCTTTTGGTCAAGGCAGGTAGCGAGATCGACTGGCAGCGGCCCTGAGCGGATCAGTAGAAATCACGGTTTGCACGATTTTTTGAAGCGAACGGCGTGGGGTTCTGTCGCGATCACAGTGCGTCAAACGCGCTTGCGGTGAGAAATGAACCTGCGCCCTCAACCTGTTCCACGCTGTCCCCGTACCTCCAGAACGCGCCATGCAGACATCGCTTTTTCCTGGTTACGCGTGTGATCCTGCGACATCGCGCGGTAGGCGGTTTCACGAGCCGTCTGCGCCCACCCGCACGGAATTTCAACGTGATCGAGACCGCATCGTCCACTCCACAGCGTTTCGACGGCTGGTGTACAAGACGCAGGTGTTTCTCAACCACGAGGGCGATCTGTTCCGCACCCGGCTTACGCATTCGCTGGAGGTAGCACAGTTGGGGCGGTCGATCGCGCGGTCGCTGCACATCAACGAAGACCTGGTCGAAGCGATTTCGCTCGCACATGACCTTGGGCACACGCCGTTTGGGCACGCGGGACAAGATGCGCTGCACGCATGCATGGCGGAGCACGGCGGGTTTGAGCACAACCTCCAGAGTTTGCGCGTCGTGGACACGCTGGAGGAGCGCTACCCGCATTTCGATGGCTTGAATCTCACGTTCGAGACGCGCGAGGGCATTCTCAAGCATTGTTCACGCTCGAATGCAGAACATCTGGAGGAGCAGGAGCCTGGAGGTATCGGCGGGCGGTTCTTGCGGCGTGAGCAACCGAGCCTGGAAGCCCAGCTGTGCAATCTTGCGGACGAGATTGCGTATAACGCGCATGACATTGACGATGGGGTGCGCTCCGGCCTGATCACCATGGCGCAGCTGAGGGACGTGCCTCTGTTCGACGCGTACCGGTTTTCTGCGCAGTCCGACCACCCTGATCTCGCTGCGCCCGGGAAACAAAGGCGCCTTCTGTACGAAGCCATTCGGCGCATGCTCAGCGATCAGGTGTATGACGTGATCGACACCACGCGCGCTGCCATTGCCGAGTTCGCTCCTGCCACCGTGGATGATGTTCGGCAGCGTTGCCCGACCTTGGTGAAGTTCAGCGAGGGCATGCGTGCGAAGTCTCAGGTTTTGAAGCGATTCCTGTTCCAAAACCTTTACCGTCACCCGCAAGTGATGGAGACCACCCGGCACGCGCAGACCATCGTGCGCGAGTTGTTCGAGGCCTATCAACGGTCACCGGCCGAAATGAAGTCAGAATTTGCTGAGCGGGCCAACACCGGTGATGGGCCGCTGCGCATCCGTACCGTGGCCGACTTCATCGCTGGCATGACCGACCGTTTCGCCGCACGCGAGCATGAGCGTCTGACCGGTCGGCGGCTTCTGGATTGAGCCTGTCTGGTTGCGGTTCGCACGCATCGAGCACGTGACGTGACATCTTGGCGGCGCAGGTGGCGCAAGACGACGGGCCCGGCGCCGGTAAAATTCATTGCTCTTTCACTGCCCGCATGTTGCGCCGTGTGCGCGCCCCCCGGCCCCATGAGATCCTCCCCAACTTCGCCTGCCTCATCGTCGGGGGACACAGCGGCTCCCTATATCGACGACACAGTGAGATGGTTGGAGCGGGCTGTGATCGGCCTGAATCTGTGCCCGTTTGCCAAGAGCGTGCATGCCAAAGGGCTCATCCACTACACGGTAGTGGATGCGCGGGAACCCCAGGGCGTGCTCTTGGCCCTGCGCAGCGAACTGGAAAGCCTTGCGGCATGCAGCCCGGACGAGCGCGATACAACATTGCTGGTGCTGCCGCATTGCCTGGAAAGCTTCCTGGACTTCAATGATTTCCTGGGAGATGCCGATCAATTGCTCGAATCCATGGATCTGGATGGTGTTCTTCAAATCGCCAGCTTTCATCCGCACTTCCAGTTTGCGGGAACGTCGGCGGATGATGTGACGAACTGCACCAACCGGTCGCCGTATCCCACCTTGCATTTGCTGCGAGAGGAAAGCGTTGATCGCGCAGTGGCTGCGTTTCCGGAGGCGGAGACGATTTATGAACGCAACATCGAGGTGCTGGAGTCGCTGGGCGCATCAGGCTGGGCGGCCCTGGAGGTTGGTGCACACGACTTGCCGCGCGGATGCTCCTCGTCTCGGAAGGCAGACGGTGAGTCGCAATGAAGCAAGAAAAGAAGCGCCAGACGGCGGCACCCAAGCAAGTGCAAGAGACCACGCGCACTGAGCAGAGCGATCTGGATCGCTCATTGAACACAGCACAACAAGGCGCGAAGCACCTCAAGCCGGCCTTGGGGGGCAAGAAGGTACGTGATGCGGCGAGCGCGCAAGCGGCTCACACTCGCACATCGCCGCCAGCGCGCCCGGACGCAGCAGATTTGCCCGAGCTGCGCCCTGGCCAATCGGTGGAGCTGCTCAAGGAGTTGCACATCCTCACCCGCGACGGGCGGCTCAACCAGGACTCGCGGCGCAAGCTCAAGCAGGTCTACCACCTCTTCAACTTCATAGAGCCTCTGCTTCAAGACTTGTCCACACCGGACGCGGGAGCCACGCTGGCCGACCACGGCGCCGGCAAGTCGTATCTGGGATTCATTCTTTACGACCTGTATTTCAAGTCTGCCGGGCGCGGCCACATCTACGGGGTGGAAACCCGGGCCGAACTGGTCGAAAAGTCCCGGGCGCTGGCGTCGCGGCTGGGCTTTGGCCGCATGTCGTTCCTCAACCTTTCGGTCGCTGAATCTGCGGATGCGAAGGAGCTTCCTGCGCGCATCGACATCGTCACCGCGCTGCACGCCTGTGACACCGCCACCGATGATGCCATCGCCTTTGGGCTGCAGAAGCGGGCGCGCGCCATGGTGCTGGTGCCGTGTTGCCAGGCCGAAATGGCCGCCTGCCTGCGTCAGGGCAAGGCACTGCAGTTGGCGCGAACGCCCTTGGCGGAGCTTTGGCGTCACCCGCTGCACACGCGGGAGCTGGGCAGCCAGGTGACCAATGTGCTGCGCTGCCTTTATCTGGAGTCGCAGGGCTACCAGGTGACGGTGACCGAGCTGGTGGGCTGGGAGCACAGCATGAAAAACGAATTGATCATCGCGCGATACACCGGCCAGAAGAAGCGCAGCGCGGCCGACCGCTTGCAGGCGATCCTGGAACAATTCGGCCTGGATGGCGCGATGGGTGCGCGATTCGGCCTTGCGTCGGACGCATCGACCCCTGCACTGGCGCCCCCGTCTCGTTGAACGGGCACGCGCTCGACCCCGCGCGGCGAAAATGGGGGACGGGTTTATGATCCGCGCCTCCTGACTCGTGAAGCGATCTTGACATGGCCCGCCTGCCGCGCCTGACCTTGCCGGACCACCTGCACCACGTCATCCAGCGTGGCAACAACCGGCAGCCCATCTTCGTCGACCGCGAAGACCATGAGCTGATGCTAGCGCTGCTGGCAGAAAACGCGCAAAAGCATGCCGTGGCGGTGCATGCCTATGTGCTGATGGACAACCACTTTCACCTGCTGGCAACACCGTCGACGGCCGATGGGCTCCCGCAGATGATGCAGGCCGTGGGACGGCGCTACGTCCAAACTTTCAACCGTCGGCATGGGCGCACGGGCACGCTCTGGGAAGGCCGGTATCGCTGCACGGTGATGGAGGCGGACCGCTATCTGTTGCCAGGCATGGTCTACCTGGACCTGAACCCGGTGCGCGCGGGGGTCTGCGAGCGGGCCTCGGACTATCCCTGGTCGAGCCATGCGCACTGGCGGGGGCTGCGCAATGACCGACTCCTGACCCCGCACCCCTTGTACTGGAGCTTGGGCAACACCCCGTTTGCCCGGGAAGCGGCCTATGCATCGTTGGTTGAAGCCGGAATCGGATCGATGGAGCAGGGCGCGCTGACTGATTCCGTGTTGGGGGGATGGGCGCTGGGCCGTGCGCAGTTTGTGGAGGAACTGCAACGCGAAACGCCGCGGCGTGTTGTGCGAAGCGCCGTTGGAAGACCCAGGCTGTCAGAAAAATTGAATAAAAATAGCCCTTAGCGCTTATCTATAAAGGGTTTATAGCTATAAAAATTGATATGTCCCCAAATTTAGAAGATGCAATATCAGCGCTCAAAACAATTGGATCTGACCCTCATTAATATGCTTGCAGCGCATGTTGCAATGCACTAATCTTGCACTCCCTGCGAAAAATATGAGGAGTGCGCCATGACCACGGCCGCCGAGATCCAGCATCTGCAACAACACGGTTTGTATTCATCGGGTAACGAACACGACGCCTGCGGGCTTGGCTTCGTGGCCCACATCAAGGGTGTGAAGCGGCACGACATCGTGACGCAGGCCCTGAAGATCCTGGAAAACATCGACCACCGTGGCGCCGTGGGGGCTGACCCGCTGATGGGCGACGGCGCAGGCATCCTGATCCAGATCCCTGATGCCCTGTACCGCGAGGAAATGGCCAAGCAGGGCATCACGCTGCCCGCCGCCGGAGAGTACGGCGTGGGCATGATCTTTCTGCCTAAGGAGCACGCAAGCCGCCTGGCCTGCGAACAGGAGATGGAGCGCGCCATCAAGGCCGAAGGCCAGGTGCTGCTGGGCTGGCGCGATGTGCCCGTCAACCGCGACATGCCGATGTCGCCCACCGTGCGCAAGAAGGAGCCCATCTTGCGCCAGGTGTTCATCGGCCGTGGAACCGACGTGATCGTGCAGGACGCGCTGGAGCGCAAGCTGTACGTGATCCGCAAGACCGCCAGCGCTGCTATCCAGAACCTCAAGCTCAAGCACAGCAAGGAATACTACGTTCCCAGCATGTCCAGCCGCACTGTGGTCTACAAGGGCCTGCTGCTGGCCGACCAGGTGGGGGTGTACTACAAGGACCTGTCCGACGAGCGCTGCGTCTCGGCCATCGGCCTGGTGCACCAGCGCTTCTCCACCAACACCTTCCCCGAGTGGCCACTGGCCCACCCCTACCGCTATGTGGCGCACAACGGTGAAATCAACACCGTCAAGGGCAACTACAACTGGATGAAGGCGCGCGAAGGCGTGATGGCCTCGCCCGTGCTGGCGGCCGATCTGCAAAAGCTCTACCCCATCAGCTTCGCCGACCAGTCCGACACCGCCACGTTCGACAACTGCCTCGAACTGCTCACCATGGCCGGCTACCCCATCAGCCAGGCCGTGATGATGATGATCCCCGAGCCCTGGGAGCAGCACACCACCATGGACGAGCGCCGCCGCGCCTTCTATGAGTACCACGCCGCCATGCTCGAGCCCTGGGACGGCCCGGCCTCCATCGTGTTCACCGACGGCCGCCAGATTGGTGCCACGCTGGACCGCAACGGCCTGCGCCCCTCGCGCTACTGCATCACCGACGACGACCTGGTCATCATGGGCTCGGAGTCGGGCGTGCTGCCCATCCCCGAAAACAAGATCGTGCGCAAGTGGCGCCTGCAGCCCGGCAAGATGTTCCTGATCGATCTGGAGCAGGGCCGCATGATCGACGACGACGAGCTCAAGGCCAACGTCGTCAACACCAAGCCCTACAAGCAGTGGATCGAGAACCTGCGCATCAAACTGGACAGCGTGGGCAGCGATATGGCGTCGACGCCCGAAGCCGCGCCCCTGCCGCTGCTCGACCGCCAGCAGGCCTTCGGCTACACCCAGGAAGACATCAAGTTCCTGATGGCGCCCATGGCCAAGAACGGCGAAGAGGGCATCGGCTCCATGGGCAACGACAGCCCGCTGGCCGTGCTGTCGGGCAAGAACAAGCCGCTGTACAACTACTTCAAGCAGCTGTTCGCGCAGGTGACGAACCCGCCCATCGACCCGATCCGCGAAGCCATCGTGATGTCGCTGGTGTCCTTCATCGGCCCCAAGCCCAACCTGCTGGACATCAACCAGGTCAACCCGCCGATGCGCCTGGAAGTGAGCCAGCCCGTGCTGGACTTCGCCGACATGGCCAAGCTGCGCCACATCGAGAAGTACACGCAGGGCAAGTTCAAGAGCGCGACCATCGACATCACCTACCCGCTGAGCTGGGGCCGCGAAGGCGTCGAAGCCAAGCTGGCCTCGCTGTGTGCGCAGGCGGTGGATGCCATCAAGGGCGGCGCCAACATCCTGATCATCAGCGACCGCGCCGTGAGCGCCACGCAGGTGGCCATTCCCGCGCTGCTGGCGCTGTCGGCCATCCACCAGCATCTGGTTCGTGAAGGCCTGCGCACCACCGCTGGCTTGGTGGTCGAGACCGGCACGGCGCGCGAAGTGCACCACTTCGCCGTGCTGGGCGGCTACGGTGCCGAGGCCGTGCACCCCTACCTCGCCATGGAAACCCTGGCCGAGATGCACAAGGACATGCCCGGCGATCTGTCGCCGGACAAGGCCATCTACAACTACGTCAAGGCCATTGGCAAGGGCCTGTCCAAGATCATGTCCAAGATGGGCGTGAGCACGTACATGAGCTATTGCGGCGCGCAGCTGTTCGAGGCCATCGGCCTGAACACCGACACCGTGGGCAAGTATTTCACCGGCACCGCCAGCCGCGTGGAAGGCATCGGTGTCTTCGAGATCGCCGAAGAAGCCATCCGCATGCACAAGGCCGCGTTCGGCGACGACCCCGTGCTGGAAACCATGCTGGACGCTGGCGGTGAATATGCCTGGCGCACCCGCGGCGAAGACCACATGTGGACGCCCGACGCGATCGCCAAGCTGCAGCACAGCACGCGCGCCAACAACTGGAACACGTACAAGGAATACGCGCAGATCATCAACGACCAGAGCCGGCGCCACCTCACGCTGCGTGGCCTGTTCGAATTCAAGATCGATCCCTCCAAGGCCATCTCCATCGAAGAGGTCGAGCCTGCCAAGGAAATCGTGAAGCGCTTTGCCACGGGCGCCATGTCGCTCGGCTCCATCTCCACCGAGGCCCATGCCACGCTGGCCGTGGCCATGAACCGCATCGGCGGCAAGAGCAACACCGGCGAAGGCGGCGAAGACCAGCGCCGCTACCGCCAGGAACTCAAGGGTATCCCGATCAAGCAGGGCGATACCCTCAAGAGCGTGATCGGCGCCGAAAACGTCGAGGTCGACCTGCCCTTGCAGGACGGGGACTCGCTGCGCAGCCGCATCAAGCAGGTGGCCTCGGGCCGCTTCGGCGTCACGGCCGAATACCTGTCCTCGGCCGACCAGATCCAGATCAAGATGGCCCAGGGCGCGAAGCCCGGCGAAGGCGGCCAGCTGCCCGGCGGCAAGGTCTCCAACTACATCGGCAAGCTGCGCCACAGCGTGCCCGGCGTGGGTTTGATCTCGCCCCCGCCGCACCATGACATCTACTCCATCGAAGATCTGGCCCAGCTGATCCACGACCTGAAGAACGTGGCACCGCACGCCAGCATCAGCACCAAGCTGGTGTCCGAAGTGGGCGTGGGCACCATCGCTGCCGGCGTCACCAAGTGCAAGAGCGACCACCTCGTGATCGCCGGCCATGACGGCGGTACGGGCGCATCGCCCTGGTCGTCCATCAAGCATGCCGGCGGCCCCTGGGAAATCGGCCTGGCTGAAACTCAGCAGACCCTGGTGCTGAACCGCCTGCGCGGCCGCGTGCGCGTGCAGGCCGACGGCCAGATGAAGACCGGCCGCGACGTTGCCATCGGCGCGTTGCTGGGCGCCGATGAATTCGGCTTCGCCACGGCGCCCCTGGTCGTCGAGGGCTGCATCATGATGCGCAAGTGCCATCTGAACACCTGCCCCGTGGGCGTGGCCACGCAGGACCCCGAGCTGCGCAAGAAGTTTTCGGGCAAGCCCGAGCACGTGGTGAACTACTTCTTCTTCATCGCCGAAGAAGTGCGCCAGATCATGGCCCAGCTGGGCATCCGCAAGTTCGACGACCTGATCGGCCGCTCCGACCTGCTGGACACCCGTGCCGGCATCGAGCACTGGAAGGCGCGCGGCCTGGACTTCAGCCGCCTGTTCGCCCAGCCCAATGTGCCGGCCGACGTGCCACGCTTCCATGTGGACGTGCAGGACCACAACATCACGAACACGCTGGACCGCAAGCTCATCGAGCGCAGCAAGCCTGCCATCGACAAGGGCGAGCGCGTGCAGTTCATCGAGGTGGCGCGCAACGTGAACCGCTCTGTGGGCGCGATGCTCTCCGGTGCCGTCACGCGCGTGCACCCCGAAGGCCTGCCGGACGACACCATCCGCATCCAGCTCGAAGGCACGGGCGGCCAGTCCTTCGGTGCGTTCCTCACACGTGGCATCACGCTGTACCTGATCGGTGATGCCAACGACTACACAGGCAAGGGCCTGTCGGGTGGCCGTGTGATCGTGCGCCCCAGCATCGACTTCCGCGGCGACGCTGTGCGCAACACCATCGTGGGCAACACGGTGATGTATGGCGCCACCAGCGGTGAGGCCTTCTTCAGCGGTGTGGCGGGCGAGCGCTTTGCCGTGCGGCTGTCGGGCGCGACGGCGGTGGTCGAAGGCACGGGAGACCATGGCTGCGAATACATGACCGGCGGCACGGTGGTGGTGCTGGGCAAGACGGGCCGCAACTTTGCCGCCGGCATGAGCGGCGGCGTGGCCTATGTGTATGACGAAGACGGCCAGTTCGACACCCGCTGCAACATGTCCATGGTGACGCTGGAGCGCATCCTGCCCGCGACCGAGCAGGAAACCACCGTGCCGCGCTCGATCTGGCACGGCGGCCTGAGCGACGAGGCGCAGCTCAAGAAGCTTCTGGAAGACCACAACCGCTGGACCGGCAGCAAGCGCGCCCGCGAGATCCTGGACAACTGGGCCGCATCGCGCGGCAAGTTCGTCAAGGTCTTCCCGACCGAATACAAGCGCGCACTCGCTGAGATCTATGAACGCCAGGTGCTTGAAGAGCCGGCCACGCCGGCCGTGGCAGCGCCAGAAAAAGTGGCCGTGCCCGCCAAGTAAGGCGCAGAGCCCCGCCGCACCCCGTTCACAGATACAAGACTCAAGGACACCGTCATGGGAAAGACCACCGGCTTCATGGAATACGAGCGCATCGAAGAGGGCTACAAGCCCGTCGGCGAGCGCGTGAAGCACTACAAGGAATTCGTCATCGGCCTCGATGACGCGCAGGCCAAGATCCAGGGCGCGCGCTGCATGGACTGCGGCACGCCGTTTTGCAACAGCGGCTGCCCTGTCAACAACATCATTCCGGACTTCAACGACCTGGTGTACCACCAGGACTGGAAGAGCGCGATCGAGGTGCTGCACAGCACCAACAACTTCCCCGAGTTCACCGGCCGCATCTGCCCCGCACCCTGCGAGGCGGCCTGCGTGCTCAACGTGAACGACGACGCCGTGGGCATCAAGTCCATCGAGCACGCCATCATCGACCGCGCCTGGGACGAAGGCTGGGTGCAGCCGCGCCCGGCCAAGCACCAAACAGGCAAGAAGGTGGCCGTGGTGGGCTCCGGCCCTGCGGGCATGGCGGCAGCCCAGCAACTGGCGCGTGCCGGCCACAGCGTCACGCTGTTCGAGAAGAACGACCGCGTGGGCGGCCTGCTGCGCTACGGCATTCCGGACTTCAAGATGGAGAAGTCGCACATCGACCGCCGCGTGAAGCAACTCGAGGCCGAGGGCGTGGTCATCCGCACCAGCGTGTTCGTCGGTGCTGCCAAGGACGGCCTGGGCAAGGGCTCCAAGGTGACCAACTGGGCCAAGGAGACCGTCACGCCCGAGCAACTGAACAAGGAGTTCGATGCGGTGCTGCTGACCGGCGGCGCCGAGCAGTCGCGCGACCTGCCCGTGCCCGGCCGCGACCTGGATGGCATCCACTTCGCCATGGAGTTCCTGCCCCAGCAGAACAAGGTCAACGCCGGCGACAAGCTCAAGGGCCAGTTGCGCGCTGACGGCAAGCACGTCATCGTGATCGGTGGCGGCGACACCGGCTCCGACTGCGTGGGCACCAGCAACCGCCACGGCGCGGTGAGCGTCACGCAGTTCGAGCTGATGCCCCAGCCGCCCGAGCAGGAAAACCGCCCGATGACCTGGCCCTACTGGCCGATCAAGCTGCGCACCAGCTCCAGCCATGAAGAGGGTTGCGAACGCGAGTTCGCCATCTCCACCAAGGAATTCATCGGTGAAAAGGGCAAGGTCACCGGTCTCAAGACGGTGCGCGTGGAGTGGAAGGACGGCAAGATGGTGGAGGTGGCCGGCTCCGAGCAAGTGCTCAAGGCTGACCTCGTGCTGCTGGCCATGGGCTTTGTGAGCCCTGTGGCCGCCGTGCTGGAAGCCTTCGGCGTGGACAAGGATGCGCGTGGCAACGCGCGCGCCAGCACCGACTTCGACGGCGGCTACGCCACGAACGTACCCAAGGTCTTTGCGGCCGGCGACATCCGCCGCGGCCAGAGCCTGGTCGTCTGGGCCATCCGCGAAGGCCGTCAGGCCGCCCGGTCCGTGGACGAGTTCCTCATGGGCTACTCGGACCTGCCCCGCTGAACCACTGCAGCGCAGGCAAAAGCGGACAACGGCGCCCGGGGGCGCCGTTTTTCGTGGACACGGCGGTCGGCTGTGGCGCCAAAGACGCAGGCAAACAATGGGGTTTGCGGCCACAATCTCGCCTCCCCTCCAGCAGACGGTTCGGTCTCTGGGCTCCCAGCCCTGAATCCCGCCAGAACCCCTTGAATCGCGTCAGTTTGCAAACATACATGCATGTATGTTTGTTGATTCGGCTACCATCGCACGAACTGTGGCGTGCTGGCGGGGTGGGTTGACTGCTCCCACCGCTGCGTCGCCTCTTTTCCCATTGCATGTCTGACAACCCCTATCTTGCAGAGTTGCGCAACGTCACCTTCTCCTATGGGGAGAGGGTGATCCTGCGCGACCTGACGCTGGCAGTGCCGCGTGGCAAGGTGACGGCCTTGATGGGGGCGTCCGGCGGCGGCAAGACCACTGTGCTGCGACTCATCGGGGGGCAGCACCGGGCCCAGAAAGGCGAGGTGCTGTTTGACGGCCAGGACGTGGGCCAGATGGATGTGGCGGGCCTGTATGCCGCGCGGCGGCGCATGGGCATGCTGTTTCAGTTTGGCGCGCTGTTCACCGACCTGAGCGTGTTTGAAAACGTGGCCTTTCCCCTGCGCGAACACACGGACCTGCCGGAAGCGCTGATCCGCGACGTGGTGCTGATGAAGCTGCACGCCGTGGGCCTGCGCGGCGCGCGCGAGCTCATGCCGAGCGAGATTTCCGGCGGCATGGCGCGGCGGGTGGCGCTGGCACGCGCCATTGCGCTGGACCCTGAGCTGGTCATGTACGACGAGCCTTTCGCGGGGCTGGACCCGATTTCGCTGGGCACGGCCGCTCAACTCATCCGCCAGCTCAACGACTCCATGGGGCTCACGAGCATTGTCGTGTCGCACGATCTGGAGGAAACCTTCCGCCTTGCAGACCACGTCATCATCCTGGGCGATGGGGTCGTGGCAGCGCAGGGCACGCCCGACGAGGTGCGCGCATGCTCCGATCCGCTGGTGCACCAGTTCGTGCACGCGCTGCCCTCCGGGCCCGTGCCTTTCCACCACCCCGGGCCGGGTGTGGCTGAAGATTTCGGGCCCATCGAAGGGCGCACGCAATGAGTTGGTACAAGCCTTCCGACGTGGGCTGGGCCGTGCGCAGCAAGCTGGCCGACATCGGCATGAGCGCCCGCCTCTTTGCCCAGCTGGTGCGGCTGGCGGGCCCCACTTTTTTACGTCCCGCGCTGGTGCGCGACCAGGTGCATTTCCTGGGCAACTATTCGCTCTCCATCATCGCGGTATCGGGCCTGTTCGTGGGGTTTGTGCTGGGGCTGCAGGGGTACTACACCTTGCAGCGCTATGGCTCCTCGGAGGCACTCGGCCTGCTGGTGGCCCTGTCGCTGGTGCGGGAGCTGGGCCCGGTGGTGACGGCGCTGCTGTTTGCGGGCCGTGCCGGCACATCGCTCACGGCGGAGATCGGCCTCATGCGCGCGGGCGAGCAGCTCAGCGCCATGGAGATGATGGCGATCGACCCGGTGCGGCGCATCCTGGCGCCGCGATTTTGGGGTGGCGTGATCGCGATGCCCCTGCTGGCCGCCGTGTTCAGCGCCGTTGGCATCATCGGCGGCTGGGTGGTGGGCGTGCTGATGATCGGCATCGACGCAGGCGCCTTCTGGAGCCAGATGCAGGGCGGTGTGGACGTGTGGCGGGATGTGGGCAACGGCGTGCTCAAAAGCCTGGTCTTCGGCGTCACGGTGACCTTTGTGGCGCTGCTGCAGGGCTACAGCGCCAAGCCGACGCCGGAGGGCGTCTCACGCGCCACCACCCGCACGGTGGTGATGGCGTCGCTCGCAGTGCTGGCGCTGGACTTCGTGCTCACGGCACTGATGTTCAGTATCTGACGCCGGCACCGCTGGCACCTGAAGAGGAATCAAAACACAATGCAACGCTCCAAGAACGATCTGTGGGTAGGGCTGTTTGTGATGCTGGGGCTGGTGGCGCTGGTGTTTCTTGCGCTCAAGTCGGCCAACCTGCTGAGCCTGAATTTCCAGTCCGGCTACCGCATCACCGCGCGCTTCGACAACATTGGCGGGCTCAAGCCGCAGGCCGCCGTGCGCAGCGCGGGCGTGCTCGTGGGCCGGGTGGAGTCCATCGCCTTTGACGACAAGATCTTCCAGGCCCGTGTGACGCTGTCCATGGACGACCGCTACGCATTTCCCAAAGACAGCTCGCTCAAGATCCTGACCAGCGGGCTGCTGGGCGAGCAGTACATCGGCATCGAAGCCGGGGCCGAAGAGAAGACCCTCGTGGAGGGTGACTCTGTCACGGCCACGCAGTCTGCGATCGTGCTCGAAAATCTCATTGGACAATTTCTTTACAGGCAGGCCGAAAGCGGCAGTACGCCCTCCGGGGCCGGCAACAAAAAATGACGATCAGACCACCCACGTCCCTGGCAGACCAGCAGGGCAACTTCAAGCGGGGCTGCGCACAAGGCGCCCTGCACGGCAACGGCCGCTTCGCCCGCATCGCCATCAATATGGTGGTGCGCGGTCTTGGCCTGGGGCTGGGCGTCGCGCTGACCGCCGGCTGCGCCACCGTGGCGTACCCCGACCCGCGCGACCCGCTGGAGTCGTACAACCGCAGCATGACGCGGTTCAACGAGCAGGTCGATGCCATGGTGCTCAAGCCGGTGGCCATCGCCTACCGGGAAGTCACCCCCGCGCCGGTGCGCACGGGGGTGAGCAACTTCTTCGCCAACCTGAGCGACGTGTGGTCTTTTGTGAACAACGTGCTGCAGCTGCGCGGCGAGGCCGCCGCGTCCAGCTTCATGCGGGTCAACGTGAACACCTTCATGGGCCTTGGCGGCGTGCTCGACATTGCCAGCGAACTCGGCATCGAGCGGTACCGCCAGGACTTCGGCCTGACCCTGGGCCGTTGGGGCGTGGGCACAGGTCCCTATGTGGTGCTGCCCATCCTGGGCCCTTCCACCGCGCGCGACACGCTGGCCTTGCCCCTGGACGCGAAGGGCAACCTCGTGGGCTATGTCGACCCGGTGTCGGCCCGCAACGCGCTGTACGCGCTGCGCGCCGTGGACGCCCGTTCCAATCTGCTGCGTGCGAGCAATGTGCTCGACAGCGCCGCGCTCGACAAGTACAGCTTCACCCGCGACGTGTTTCTGCAGGTCCGCAGCCAGGCGGGGCAGGGGCCGCATGCGTCTGAGCGCGAAGGCGATGACGCCAATGACGGCATGCTCCCTCCAGAGCCGCCGCCGGCGAGATAGTCGCGCCATGCAGGTCGTGCGAAATGCCGTGGGCCACGACCCGGCCCAGGTCGCGTACGTTTTGCAACACCTGCAGCGCAGCGGCCGGAACCCTGGACAGGGCAATGAATCGATCCACGACGGGATCCCTGGAAAGTAGAGGAAACAATGAACCGACGTACCCTGGGGCAGATGGCGCTGTGTGCAGCCGCTGCCGTTTCGCTGGGCATGCCCCTCGCGGCACTGGCGGCCGACGAAGCGCCCGATGCGCTCATCAAGCGGCTTTCCGCCGACGTGCTGACGACGGTGAAGGCCGACAAGGCGATCCAGGCCGGCGATCTGGGCAAGATCATTGCGCTGGTCGATGGCACGGTGATGCCGAATGTGAACTTTCGCCGCATGACGGCCGCCGCCGTGGGGCCGGGCTGGCGCCAGGCCACGCCCGAGCAGCAAAAGCGGCTGCAGGACGAGTTCAAGGTCCTGCTGGTGCGCACCTACGCCGGTGCACTGGCACAGGTGAACGATCAGTCCATTCAGGTCAAGCCGCTGCGCGCTGCGCCTGGCGACAAGGATGTGCTGGTGCGCACCGAGATCGTGGGCCGGGGTGACCCCATCCAGCTGGATTACCGCCTGGAAAAGACGCCGGGCGAGGGCGCTGGCTGGAAAATCTACAACCTGAACGTGCTGGGTGTCTGGCTGGTGGAGACCTACCGGGGGCAGTTCGCCCAGGAGATCAATGCCAAGGGCATTGACGGACTCATCGACACGCTGGTGGCCCGTAACAAATCGAACGCTGCGGCCTTGCGCTGAAGCGACGATGTCCCCGCGCACCCCCATGACGGCCGCCATGCTGGTATTGCCCGCCGAACTCACGCACCGCGAGGCTGCGGTGTGCCTTGCCATGCTCCTGCAAGGGCTCAAGGTGCATGGCGAGAGCGAGCTGGTGGTGGACGCTCGCGCGCTGGCCGTGTTTGACACCTCGGCGCTGGCCGTGCTGCTGGAATGCCGGCGGGAGGCGCTCTCCGAGGGCAAGACCTTCGCCGTTCAGGGCCTGCCAGCGGCATTGCACGGCATGGCGGGGCTGTACGGAGTGGAGTCCCTGCTGGCCCCGGCCACACCGTCTGACCCATCCGCGCCGGCCGACCCGTCCGTCGCGTCCGCCTCATAGCGGTCCACCGCTACCAGCCACGCCACGCTCCACGCGCCCCCCTGCGGCAGGGGTTGGGGGCAGGCCTTAAAATCGTGGGCTTCATGCCCGCAGTCTCTTTCCAAGCCGTCTCCAAGACCTTCGCCACACCCAAGGGCCCCTTCCAGGCACTCAACCATGTCAGCCTGGACATCGAGGAGGGCGAGTTCTTCGGCCTTCTGGGCCCCAATGGCGCGGGCAAGACCACCCTCATCAGCATTCTGGCGGGCCTTGCGCGCGCCAGCGATGGCCGCGTGCTGGTGCAGGGCAGCGACGTGCAGGCCGACTTCGCCGCCGCCCGCCGCAAGCTCGGCGTGGTGCCGCAGGAGCTGGTGTTCGACCCGTTCTTCAACGTGCGCGAATCGCTGCGCATCCAGTCGGGCTACTTTGGCGTGAAGAACAACGATGCCTGGATCGACGAGCTGCTCGAAAACCTGGGCCTGGCCGACAAGGCCAATGCCAACATGCGCCAGCTGTCGGGCGGCATGAAGCGCCGCGTGCTGGTGGCCCAGGCGCTGGTGCACAAGCCGCCCATCATTGTGCTCGACGAGCCCACGGCCGGCGTGGACGTGGAGCTGCGCCAGACCCTGTGGCATTTTGTGGCCCGCCTGAACAAGGAGGGCCACACCGTGCTGCTCACCACGCACTACCTTGAAGAGGCCGAGGCCCTGTGCGGCCGCATCGCCATGCTCAAGTGGGGGCAGATCGTGGCGCTCAACCGAACCAGCGAACTGCTGCAGGCCGCCTCGGGCAGCATCCTGCAGTTCAAGACCGACGCCGCGCTGCCGCCGTCGCTCGCCCCCTTGGCGCGCGTCACGGGCCGCATCGTGCAGCTGCCCGCGCTCGATGCTGCAGAAATCGAAAGCCACCTGGCTGCGCTGCGCGTGGCGGGCGTGGAGGTGCATGACATGGAAATCCGCCGGCCCGACCTGGAAGATGTCTTCCTGCAGGTGATGTCCGGCGCCAAAGCCGGCCACGCTTCGCTCGAAGGAGTGGCGCTGTGACGGGCTGGCAGACGCTGTTCTACAAAGAGGTGCTGCGCTTCTGGAAGGTCAGCTTCCAGACCGTGGCCGCGCCCGTGCTCACCGCCGTGCTGTACCTGCTGATCTTCGGCCATGTGCTCGAAGACCATGTAAAGGTGTACGACCGCATCAGCTACACCGCCTTCCTGGTGCCGGGCCTGGTGATGATGAGCGTGCTGCAGAACGCCTTTGCCAACAGCTCGTCGAGCCTGATCCAGAGCAAGATCATGGGCAGCCTGGTGTTCGTGCTGCTCACGCCGCTGTCGCACTGGGCGTGGTTTGTGGCGTATGTGGGCTCGTCCGTGGTGCGCGGGCTGGTGGTGGGGCTGGGGGTGTTCGTCGTGACGCTGGCGTTTGCACGGCCTGAGTTTGCAGCGCCCTTGTGGGTCCTGGTGTTCGCCTTTCTGGGCGCGGCGCTGCTGGCCACGCTGGGGCTGATCGCGGGGCTGTGGGCCGACAAGTTCGACCAGCTCGCTGCGTTCCAGAATTTCGTGGTGGTGCCCATGACGTTTCTGTCGGGCGTGTTCTATTCCATCCAGTCGCTGCCGCCCTTCTGGCAGACGGTGAGCCACCTCAACCCGTTCTTCTACATGATCGATGGCTTCCGCTACGGCTTCTTCGGCCAGAGCGACACCTCGCCCTGGCTCAGCCTCACCATCGTGGGCATCGCCTGGCTGGCCGTGAGCGCGCTGGCCGTCCACCTGCTGCGCACCGGCTACAAAATTCGGAACTGACATGACTGCTGAAGAACTCCAGAACCTCATCACCGCGGGCCTTGCCTGCGAACACATCACGCTCGAAGGCGATGGCCGCCACTGGTATGCCACCATCGTCTCGGCCGAGTTCGAGGGCAAGCGCGCCATTGCGCGCCACCAGCGCGTGTATGCCACGCTGGGCTCCAAGATGCACACCGACGAAGTGCATGCGCTGTCGATGAAGACCTACACCCCAGCCGAATGGGCGGCGCAGGGTGCTTGAACGTTTTGCTATTGAATTTATAGCTGTCAGCGCTTTATCAGTAAGCGCTGAAGCATGTTTTTAACCAAAGTTTTTTGATCTGAGATGGACAAACTCCTGATTCGCGGCGGCCGTACCTTGCAGGGCGAGGTGCTGGTGTCCGGCGCCAAGAACGCCGCCCTGCCGGAGTTGTGCGCCGCGCTGCTCACCGCAGAGCCGGTGACGCTGCTCAACGTGCCCCGGCTGCAGGACGTGAGCACCATGCTCAAGCTGATCCGCAACATGGGCGTGGCGGCCGAACGCGCGGACGATGGCACCGTGCGCATCGACGCCAGCGCGCTCAGCACGCCCGAGGCGCCGTACGAGCTGGTCAAGACCATGCGCGCCTCGGTGCTGGCGCTGGGCCCGCTGCTGGCGCGTTTTGGCGAGGCCACGGTGTCGCTGCCGGGCGGCTGCGCCATCGGCTCGCGCCCGGTGGACCAGCACATCAAGGGCCTGCAGGCCATGGGTGCCGAGATCGTGGTCGAGCACGGCTACATCATTGCCAAGCTGCCCACAGGCTGGAAGCGCCTGAAGGGCGCGCGCATCACCACCGACATGGTCACGGTGACGGGCACCGAGAACTTCCTCATGGCCGCCGCGCTGGCCGAAGGCGAGACGGTGCTCGAAAACGCCGCACAAGAGCCCGAGATTTCCGACCTGGCCGAGATGCTGATCGCCATGGGCGCGAAGATCGAAGGCCACGGCACCAGCCGCATCCGCATCCAGGGCGTGGACAAGCTGCGCGGCTGCACCCACCGCGTGGTGGCCGACCGCATCGAGGCGGGCACCTTTTTGTGTGCCGTGGCGGCCACGGGTGGCGACGTGACGCTGCGCCATGGCCGCGCCGACCACCTCGATGCCGTGATCGAGAAGCTGCGCGAAGCCGGAGCCGACGTGCAGGCGGTGGAGGGCGGCATCCGCGTGCAAAGCGCGGGTGGCGCCACGCTCAAGGCCCAGGGCTTTCGCACCACGGAGTACCCTGGCTTTCCGACCGACATGCAGGCCCAGTTCATGGCGCTCAACTGCATTGCACAGGGCACGGCCACGGTCACCGAAACGATTTTTGAAAACCGCTTCATGCACGTCAACGAGCTGGTGCGCCTGGGCGCCAGGATCCAGACCGATGGCAAGGTGGCGGTGATCGAGGGGGCTCCACGCCTGTCGGGGGCCACCGTGATGGCCACCGACCTGCGTGCCTCGGCCAGCCTCGTCATTGCCGGCCTGGTGGCCGAGGGCGAGACCGTGGTCGACCGCATCTACCACCTGGACCGCGGCTACGACTGCATGGAAGCCAAACTGCGCGGCATGGGCGCCGATATTGAAAGAATCCGATGACGAACCCGACGATCACCCTGGCGCTGTCCAAAGGCCGCATCTTTGAGGAGACCCTGCCGCTGCTGGCCGCTGCCGGCATCGAAGTGCTGGAAGACCCCGAGAAGTCGCGCAAGCTGATCCTGCCCACCAACCGCCCCGACGTGCGCGTGGTGCTGGTGCGCGCGACCGACGTGCCCACCTATGTGGAATACGGCGGCGCCGACATCGGCGTGACGGGCAAGGACACGCTCATCGAGCATGGCGGCCAGGGCTTGTTCCAGCCGCTGGACCTGCGCATCGCCAAGTGCCGCGTGAGCGTGGCCGTGCGCAGCGATTTCGACTACGAGCGCGCCGTCAAGCAGGGCGCGCGCCTGAAGGTGGCCACCAAGTACACGTCGATTGCCCGCGACTTCTTTGCCACCAAGGGCGTGCACGTGGACATGGTCAAGCTCTACGGCAGCATGGAGCTGGCGCCGCTCACCGGCCTGGCCGACGCCATCGTCGATCTGGTCTCCACCGGCAACACCCTCAAGGCCAACCACCTGGTCGAGGTCGAGCGCATCATGGACATCAGCTCCTGCCTGGTCGTGAACCAGGCCGCGCTCAAGCTCAAGCAGGCACCGCTGCGGCGCATCATCGATGCGTTTGCGTCGGCCGTCCCGCCGGAAACGAACTGACTCCCCCCACAGATTGACAACACCATGACCCTGGTAGCTGCTCCCGCCCGCCTGTCCACCGTTGCGGCCACGTTCGAGGCTGATTTCGCAGCCCGGCTGCACTGGTCTGCCGACACCGACGCGGCCATCGAGCAGCGCGTGGCCGACATCCTGGCCGATGTGCAACAGCGCGGCGACGCGGCCGTGCTGGAATACACCGCCCGCTTCGACGGCCTCAGCGCCCCCGGCATGGCGGCGCTGGAGCTGACGCAGGCAGACTTCAAGGCCGCGTTCGACGCCATTCCACAGGCCCAGCGCGACGCGCTGCAGGCCGCCGCCAAGCGCGTGCGCAGCTACCACGAGGCGCAGAAAAAGGCCTCTGGCGAAAGCTGGAGCTACCGCGACGAGGACGGCACCTTGCTGGGCCAGAAGGTAACGCCCCTCGACCGCGTGGGCATCTACGTGCCGGGCGGCAAGGCGGCGTATCCGTCCAGCCTGCTGATGAACGCCATCCCGGCCCATGTGGCGGGCGTGCAGGAAATCATCATGGTCGTGCCCACGCCCGTGCGCGGCAGCGTGGCCACGGGCGGAACGGGTGCGCAGCTGGCCTCCAGCATGGGCGAGCGCAACGAGCTGGTGCTGGCGGCCGCCTATGTGGCGGGCGTCACGCGCGCCTTCACCATCGGCGGCGCGCAGGCCGTGGCCGCGCTGGCCTACGGCACGGCCACCGTGCCCAAGGTGGACAAGATCACCGGCCCCGGCAACGCCTATGTGGCCAGCGCCAAGAAGCGCGTGTTCGGCACCGTGGGCATCGACATGATCGCGGGCCCGAGCGAAATCCTGGTGCTGGCCGACGGCTCCACGCCGCCCGACTGGGTGGCGATGGACCTCTTCAGCCAGGCCGAACACGACGAGCTGGCCCAGAGCATCCTTCTGTGCCCCGATGCGGCCTATATCGACGCCGTACAGGCCAGCATTGATCGCCTGCTGCCCACCATGCCGCGCGCCGAGATCATCGCCAAGAGCCTCACCGGCCGGGGCGCGCTGATCCTGACGAAGGACATGGAGGAAGCCTGTGCCATCAGCAACCGCATCGCGCCCGAGCACCTGGAGGTGAGCAGTACCGACCCGCACCGCTGGGAGCCGCTGCTGCGCCACGCGGGCGCGATCTTCCTGGGGGCTTACACCAGTGAGTCGCTGGGCGACTACTGCGCAGGCCCCAACCACGTGCTGCCCACCAGCGGCACGGCACGCTTCTCGTCACCCCTGGGTGTGTACGACTTCCAGAAGCGCAGCAGCCTGATCGAAGTGAGCGAGGCCGGTGCCCAGGTGCTGGGCACCATTGCCGCCGAGCTGGCCTACGGCGAGGGCCTGCAGGCCCACGCGCAGGCGGCAGAGATGCGGCTCCAGGGCAGCATCACGCGGCGCTGAGCGGGCCCACGGCGCCCCGGGCGCAGCCCGCCGCGCTGCTGGTGGGCGGCACCACGGCCAGGGTCTGGGGTGCTGCCACCGGTGCAGGCGGGTACGCAGCGCCTGGCATCGCGCGGTGCTTCGCCCAGTTCAGCCGTGCAGGGCGGCTGCCTTCGGCGCTCACGCGCAGCCGCACCGGGCCGGTGAACGACAGGCGCTGCCCGGCCTCCAGGAAATAGTCTTCGAGCAGACCGTCGCAGGTCACCCAGACGCGGCCTTGTTCGACTTCGAGCAGGGCGATCTCGCCCGCACGGAAGTCCAGCACCTGCACGGCCTGCAGCGGCGGCAGCGGCTGGCGCTTCCATTGCAGGGTGAGAGGCACCGCAGGCAAGGCGGGCAGCGTGGGGGACGGCGGGGTGGGGGTGTGCAGCGTGTTCATGCCTTCACTGTGGGGCCGGGCTGCGCGCAGCGCTACGGACAGGTATGCAGGACCTGAGCCAGTACAGATCGACTGCACTGGTCATCTGTACTGTACGGGGTGCATCGACTCTGTACTGGCTGCTTTTCCAGTTGCCAGTACAGAATGCCGCCATGGCCACCGAGGATGCTCTACCGCTTTATCTCCAGATCGCCGAGCAGCTCGCGCAGCTGATCCGCAACGGCACGCTCGCGCGCGGCGAAAAGCTACCTTCGGTGCGCGAGCTGGCGCGCCAGCACGGCGTGGCGCAGACCACGGTGGTGCAGGCCTACCACTGGCTGGAAGACGCGCGCCTGGTCGCGGCCCGCCCGCGGTCCGGCTTCTTTGTGGCGGCGCGGCCGGTGAGCCTGCCCGAGCCCAGCACGCCGCGCCCACTGCGCCGCCCGCGCGAGGTGTCGGTGGACTGGCTGGGCCAGCGCATCCTGGGACGCCATCAGCCCGAGGACATGATCTCCTTCAGCAGTGGCACGCCCGGCCCCGAACTGTTCAACCCCGACCGCGTGCGCCGCGCCGTGGTGCGCGCGGCGCAGCGCCACCGCAACCTGCTGTGCACCTACCCGGGCTCGGCCGGGCATGTGGACGCCCGCCGCGCGCTGGCGCGGTATGCGGTCAGCCTGGGCTGCAGCCTGGACCCGGAGAACATCGTCATCACCGGCGGCTGCATGGACAGCATTGCGCTGTGCCTGCGCGCCGTGACGCAGCCGGGCGATGTGGTGGCGCTGGAGTCGCCCACGCATTTCTCGTTTCTGGAGGTGCTGCAGGGCCTGCACCTGAAAGCGCTGGAGATTCCCACCCACCCGCGCCACGGCCTGTCGCTGGATGCGCTGCAGCTCGCGCTCGATACCCAGCCCGTCAAGGCCGTCATGGTGGTGCCCACGCTCAGCAACCCGCTGGGCAGCTGCATGCCGCAGGCCGAGCGCCGGCGCCTGGCGCAGATGGCGGCGGGCCACGGCATGGCGGTGATTGAGGACGCGATCTACAACGACCTGGCTGAGGTGGACGAGATGCGCCGCACCGTCAAGTCGTACGACACCACGGGCCATGTGATGCTGTGCGATTCGTTCTCCAAGACGCTGGCGCCGGGCCTGCGGCTGGGCTGGCTGGAGGCCGGCCGCTGGACCGACAAGGTGCGCGCCATCAAGGACCTGCAGGCGGGCGGCCAGTCGGCCGTGCTGGAGCTGGCGCTGGCCGACCTCATCACCCAGGCGGGCCACGCGGCCGCCATGCGCCAGCTGCATGCCGGCGTGG
This sequence comes from Paracidovorax sp. MALMAid1276, assembly GCF_049198005.1. NCBI lineage: Bacteria > Pseudomonadati > Pseudomonadota > Betaproteobacteria > Burkholderiales > Comamonadaceae > Paracidovorax > Paracidovorax sp. MALMAid1276. The sequence continues at coordinate 36,532 of NZ_JBMIRS010000242.1, forward strand.
CGGCGCGCATGGACGAGGCGCGCCGCGCGATTGCCGCGCACTTTCCGCCCGGCACGCGGGTGAGCGACCCGCCGGGCGGCCTGCTGCTGTGGCTGGAGCTGCCCCGCGCGCTGGATTCGGTGCAACTGCACGAGGCCTGCCTGGAGCAGCAGATCCTGGTCGCACCCGGCACGGTGTTCAGCACCAGCGGGCGCTTTCGCAACTGCCTGCGCATCGGCGTGGGCGGCGACTGGTCGGCCGCGCACCTTGCGGCGCTGCGCACCGTGGGCGACACGGCCACCCGCATGTTGGAAAGGGGCGGCAGTCGGCCTGAAGGCGTCGGCCGGATGGGATTGGTCTGAAGTCACACGAATTTCGTGGAACACGAAGTTCGTGTAACATGCTTTCCATGAAGAACATCACCGTCACCATGGACGACGCCGTTGCCGAATGGGTGCGCGTGGAGGCGGCCAAGCGCGGCAGCAGCGTGTCGCGCCTGCTGGGCGAGTGGCTGGCCGAGAAGATGCGGCAAGAAGATGCCTATGCCCAGGCCATGCGCGAGGCGCTGGGTTTTGAATCCTGGGGCGCATCGAGCGGCCCGTATGTGCCCCGCGAGACGCTTTTTCTGCGCTGACCGACATGGCGGCCCCCCCCATCTTTGTCGACACCGAAATCCTGCTGGCCAGCGTGGACGAGCGCGATGCCGAGCGCCAGGCGCGCGCCCGCGAATGGATCAGCTTTTGCTGGCAGACGCGCAGCGGCCGCATCAGCTCGCAGGTGCTCAATGAGCTGTACAACCAGGCGATCCAGCGCTTTGACGGCCCCCAGGTGCTGCAGCAGGTGCGCGCCCAGGTGCGCCGCCTGCGCGTGTGGCTGCCGCCGCACCTCGATGCGTACACCGTGGACGGCGCCTGGGACCTGCAGGACCGCTACCGCCTGGGCTACTGGGACGCGCTCATCCTCTCGTCCGCCCACCAGCAGGGCTGCCGCTACCTGCTGACCGAAGCCTTGCCGCACGGCCAGTCGCTGGACGCCGTGCAGCCCATCAACCCCTTTCTTGTCGCACCTTCAGAACTGGACACCGCCGAATGACCGCTCCATCGTCCCCCCTGCAGGCCCTGGCCCGCATCCGCCCCGACGTGCGTACCATGCACGCCTATGCCGTGCAGCCCTCCACCGGCATGCTCAAGATGGACGCCATGGAGAACCCGTTCCGCTTGCCCGCGCACCTGCAGGCGGCGCTGGGCCAGCGCCTGGGCGCGGTGGCGCTCAACCGCTACCCCGGCGACCGCCTGCTCGACCTGAAGGCGGCACTGGCCCAGTACGCCGACCTGCCCGAGGGCTACGGCATCGTGCTGGGCAATGGCTCGGACGAACTCATCACCCTGCTGGCGCTGGCTTGCGCGCAGCCCGTGGACAAGGATGGAAGGGGCCAGCGGGCCACCATGCTCGCGCCCATGCCGGGCTTCGTGATGTACCCGCTATCGGCGCAACTGCAGGGCCTGGACTTCGTGAGCGTGCCGCTCACGCCCGACTTCGAGCTGGATGAGCCCGCCATGCTGGCCGCCATCGCGCAGCACCAGCCCGCCATCACCTACGTCGCCTACCCCAACAACCCCACGGCCACGCTGTGGGACGAGGGCGCGGTGCAGCGCATCATCGACGCCGCCGGCGCGCAGGGCGGCATCGTGGTGATGGACGAGGCCTACCAGCCCTTCGCCAGCCGCACCTTCATCGACCGCATGCGCGCCGAACCGGCCCGCAACGCCCACGTGCTGCTCATGCGCACGCTCAGCAAGTTCGGCCTCGCGGGCGTGCGCCTGGGCTACCTCATCGGCCCCGCCGCCTTCGTCGCCGAGATCGACAAGGTGCGCCCGCCCTACAACGTGAGCGTGCTCAACTGCGAGGCCGCGCTGTTCGCGCTGGAGCACGCCGATGTGTTTGCCGCGCAGGCCGCCGAGATCCGCGCCGAGCGCACGAAGGTGATTGCCGCCCTGCGCCAGATGCCCGGCATCGAAAAATGCTGGGACAGCGAGGCCAACATGATCCTGGTGCGCGTGGCCGATTCCGCCCGGGCCTACGAGGGCATGAAAACCCGCAAGGTCCTCGTCAAGAACGTTTCTACAATGCACCCCATGCTGGCCAACTGCCTGCGCCTCACCGTGGGCGCCGCCGAAGACAACGCGCAGATGCTGGCCGCGCTCCAAGCCTCCCTATGACTTCCTCCGCTCTCGTCCCCACTCCTGCGGCCGACCCCCTGGCCGACCGCATCGCCGAGGTCACCCGCAACACCGCCGAGACGCGCATCACCGCGCGCATCAACCTCGACGGTACCGGCCAGGCCCAGCTCTCCACCGGCATCGGCTTCTTCGACCACATGCTCGACCAGATCGCCCGCCACGGCCTGATCGATCTCACCATCGACTGCGAAGGCGACCTGCACATCGACGGCCACCACACGGTCGAAGACGTGGGCATCACCCTCGGCCAGGCCTTTGCGCGCGCCGTGGGCGACAAGAAGGGTATCCGCCGCTACGGCCACGCCTATGTGCCGCTCGACGAAGCCCTGAGCCGCGTGGTGGTCGACTTCTCGGGCCGCCCCGGATTGCACATGGACGTGAAGTTCACGGCGGGCAGCATCGGCCAGCTGGACACGCAGCTGGTGTACGAGTTCTTCCAGGGTTTCGTGAACCATGCGGGCGTGACGCTGCACATCGACAACCTCAAGGGCTTCAATGCCCACCACCAGTGCGAGACCATCTTCAAGGCGTTCGGGCGCACCCTGCGCGCGGCGCTGGAGCGCGACCCGCGCTCGGCCGGCGTGATCCCGTCCACCAAGGGTTCGCTGTGAAATATTGGATCAAATCAGGCTTTAGCGCTTGATGGATAAGCGTTTGTAGCTATGAATATAGAAGCAAAAACGGTGGCCGTGGTGGACTACGGCATGGGCAACCTGCGCTCGGTGTCGCAGGCCGTGCAGGCCGCGGCCGAGGGCACGGGCTGGACGGTGGTGGTCACCCAGCGGCCCGAAGACGTGCGCGCCGCCGAGCGCATCGTGCTGCCCGGCCAGGGCGCCATGCCCGACTGCATGCGCGAGCTGCGCGAGTCCGGCCTGCAGGAATCGGTGCTCGAAGCCGCGGCGTCCAAGCCGATGTTCGGCGTGTGCGTGGGCATGCAGATGCTGCTGGACCACAGCGCCGAAGGGGATACGCCGGGCCTGGGCCTGATCCATGGCGAGGTGCTCAAGTTTGACCTGGCCGGCCGCACCCAGGCTGATGGCAGCCGCTTCAAGGTGCCGCAGATGGGCTGGAACCAGGTGCGCCAGCTGCGCCATGCCCACCACGGCGGCGGCGTGCACCCGGTCTGGGCCGGCGTGCCCGACAACAGCTACTTCTACTTCGTGCACAGCTTTTACGCGGTGCCGCAAGATCCCGCCCACGGTGCAGGGCAAACGGACTATGGCAGTTTGTTTGCGGCGGCCATTGCACGCGATAATATTTTTGCCACGCAGTTCCACCCGGAAAAGAGCGCGGAGCATGGCCTGGCCCTGTACCGCAACTTTCTGCACTGGAACCCCTGAGCCGTTTTTTTCCTTTTCTTCCACCCCCTCACCCCTTCAACCCTCCCGTTCGGGCTGCGCCGCTTCGGCCACTCCCCCCGAACCCCATGACCATGCTGCTCATCCCCGCCATCGATCTCAAAGACGGCCACTGCGTACGCCTCAAGCAAGGCGATATGGACCAATCCACCACCTTCGGTGAAGACCCCGCCGCCATGGCGCGCAAGTGGGTGGATGCGGGCGCACGCCGCCTGCACCTCGTGGACCTGAACGGTGCGTTTGCGGGCGTGCCCAAGAACTACAGCGCCATCAAGGCCATCCTGAAGGAAGTGGGCGATGACCTGCCGGTGCAGCTGGGCGGCGGCATCCGCGACCTGGACACCATCGAGAAGTACATCGACGGCGGCCTGCGCTACGTGATCATCGGCACGGCCGCCGTGAAGAACCCGGGCTTCCTCAAGGACGCGTGCAGCGCCTTCGGCGGCCACATCATCGTGGGCCTGGACGCCAAGGACGGCAAGGTGGCCACAGACGGCTGGAGCAAGCTCACCGGCCACGAAGTGGTCGACTTGGCCAAGAAGTTCGAGGACTGGGGCGTCGAATCCATCATCTACACCGACATCGGCCGCGACGGCATGCTCTCGGGCATCAACATCGACGCCACCGTCAAGCTCGCGCAGTCGCTCACCATTCCCGTCATCGCCTCGGGCGGCCTGTCGAACATGGCCGACATCGAGCAGCTGTGCGCCGTGGAAGACGAGGGCGTGGAAGGCGTGATCTGCGGCCGCGCCATCTACAGCGGCGACCTCGACTTCGCTGCCGCCCAGGCGCGGGCGGACGAACTCAACGGCTGAGGCAGCCCACGCCGGATTGTTTGCTCCTGAAAGTGGAGCAAACTTTCCTTATTCAGCAAGCGCTGAGGGCGATTTTTATGAAGAATCAGACGCAGGCCGGCAGCGCGCGGCCTGCGTTGACGCTGTCCACCGCCCCCAGCAGTGCCGTCCAGTAGGTCGGCAGGCCGTTCCAGGGGTTGCCCACGCCCGTGGCGGGGTTGAAGGGCCGGTGCGTCACATACACCCAGCCCGCCTGGTAGCGGGCCGATGCGGCCGCCCTGACGGCCGTCTGCATGGCGGCGCAGGTGTCCACGTTGTGCACAAGAGCAGCCTGGCGCGCGTTGGGCAGGGTGTAGAGCCAATCCCCTGCAGTGGTGCGCGGGTCGTAGCCTGCAAAGGTGCCGCCCTGGCCCTCGAACGTGGTGAGCACGTCGGCAACCTGCGCATAGTCGGCCACCGGAATGGTGCCCGGGTTGCCGACGACCAGCAGGCTGGAATCCTTGGCCTTGATGTAGTCGTAGATCTCGCGGTAGAACGCCAGCCGGTTGGCGGTGGCGGCCATCTCGTCCAGGAAGATGCCCTGCACCAGCCCACGCCCATAGAGCGAGAAATACGCGTCGATGTCGGCGCGGATACTGGCGAGGCTGCGCTGGCCCGTGCCGTAGCCGGTGTACACGTAACCCACCAGCTGCCCGCCCGCGGCCGTGAAGGCGCTCGCCGCGCGGGCGATGTTGGCGTCGGCGGTGGCAGCGGGGCCGTCCGAGGGGTTCAGGATGGCGGTGATGCGCACGCCGGGCTGGGCTGCCGCGCCCGCCGTGAGCGCATCCCACGCGGTGGCGCCGCTGCCGCTGGGGTAGAAGTAGGCGGGCACCAGCACCCGCAGGGGCTGGGCGGCCGGCCGCAGGTACACGGTGCGCACCGCGTTGACGGTTGCGCCGTTGGCGGTCACCGTGGCCTGCACCTGCTGCCGCCCGGCGGCGATGCCGGCCAGGGAGGCAGAGGCCACGCCGCTGCTGGTGGTGGTCGTGGCGCTCGCAGCGCCCGCGCTGATCTGCACGGCCGTGCCGTTGGGTGCGGCCGATCCATCGATGGTCACCGTGGCCGAGACGACGAGCGGCGCGGTGGCGCTGTAGACCTCTTCCGCGGCGGGCGCCGTGAGCTGGACGGCGACCCGGGTGCCCCCGCTGGGCTGCTGGACTACGCCCTGGCCGCCGCCACCGCAGGCGGCCAGCAGGCTGGCAAGGGAGAGCGCTCCAAGGCGCAGGCGGGAGGGGCGCAGCATGGCGAGGGTTCCTTGTGATCGTGCGGAAAGCCGCTATTGGAGCATGAAGGTCTCGTACTCCAGGCGGCCCAGCTGGCGCGACAGCATGAACAGGCCGGTGCACAGCGTGATCAGCGTCGCCAGCGCAAAGCCGTAGCCATAGAGCGCTGCCCCCGCCCAGAGCGTGAAGCCCGTGAGTGCCACGTTGAGCACCACGAACTGCACGCACAGCAGCAGCACCGTGCGGCGCTGGTCCAGGTAGAAGAACACGTTGAGAATGGCCATCAGCCCCACCTGCAGGCCCGCTCCCACGGTCTGCACGTGCAGCAGCGGGAGGTACAGCTGCGAGATGCCCAGCGCCGACAGTGCGGCGGGGCCGGCCACCATGGTGACGAGCACGGCCAGGGTCTGGATCTTCCCGATCTCGGCCAGGCCCTGCTGGATGGAGTAGACCATTTCGTCCCGCATGGATTCGATGTATTCCAGAGAGCCACCGCTGCGCACGGCGTCATAGAACTTGTCGTAGAACTCGACGAAGTCGGTCTCGATGCGCACCAGGAACACCGCCATGCCCGGGATGATGGACAGGTAGGCGAGGAACACCGGCAGGTCGTAGATCAGCGAGGCACGCAGGTGGCCCACGATGGCGTCCGACGTGGGCGGGAAGTACCAGAACATGAACTTGTCGACCCATACGCCCAGGTTGTAGAGCAGGCCGATCAGCATGAGCGAGGGGTACAGCAGGGACCGCTGCGCAAAGTCGAACGCGATCAGCGGGCCGCGCGGGTTGAACTCGCGCACGATCAGCACCCACATGCCGGCCAGCAGCACGTAGTTGCCGATGACGAAGCCGCCCAGCAGCCCCTCCAGCCCCCAGGGGCGCAGCAGCAGCGACACGCCCACGATGAGCAGGTAGGCCAGGCCGAACAGCGCCACGATGATCTTGTAGCGCTTCATGCCCGACAGCAGGATGGTCACCACCCACACGCCGCACATGATGACGAAGCCGGCCAGCATCAGCAGCCGGTACAGCAGGCCTTCGCCCGGCAGCACCACGAACAGCGCCACCGTGCCGATCAGGCCCGAGGCCAGCAGCACCAGCAGCAGCAGACCGTGCAGGTTGGGCAGGATCAGCTCGCGGCGCTTTTCGAACAGCCGGTCGGACACGAAGCGCGTGAACGCCAGCTGCACCAGCCCCGTGAGGATCAGGCTGCCCGCGACCAGGTAGGTCACCGAGGTCTGGAACTGCGTGACCAGGTGCGAAGGCACCACCACGCTGGCGCTGAAGATACCCACCAGCAGGATGCCCACGATGGAAAACACCCACGGCCCCGAGCCGATGACGCCTGCGTAGGCATACGCCTGAACCAAGTGGATCAGGGTGTTCTTGCGCAGCATGCGGCGCAGTTCGAATCCAATGCCCGCCATATCCGTCAGTGCGCTTTCTCGCCGCTGCGCGCAAAGGCGTCTTCGTAGACGCGGCGGTAGCGGTCGAACATCATGGTGTCGGTGTAGAAGCGCTCCACCCGTGCGATGGCTGCCTGGCTGGCTGCCTGCCAGGCCCCGGGGTCCTTGAGCAGTTCCAGCGACGCGTCGGCCAGCTGCTGCGGGTCGGCGATCGGCACCACGCGGCCCGAGGCGCCGAGCGCGCGGTCTTCAGGTTCCAGTCCCTCGACGAGCTGGCGGCACGAGCCCACATCGGTGGTCACGGTGGGCACGCCCGCGGCGTAGCCCTCCAGAATCACGAGCGGCAGGGCCTCGCTGATGGACGAGAGCACCACGAGGCCGATCTGGGGCATCAGGTCTTCCACCTTCTGGAAACCCAGGAATCGAACCCGGTTCTCCAGGCCCAGGCTGCGCACGAGGTTCTCGCATTCGCTGGCGTAGGCGGGGTCTTCCTCGGCAGGGCCGGCGATCCAGCCCTCGGCCTCGGGCAGCTGGTTGACCACGCGGCGCATGGCGCGGATGAAGGTCTTGATGTCCTTGATCGGCACCACGCGGCCGATCAGGCACAGCACCGGCGGCACCGTGGCGGGGCGCTTGTCCCGCAGCGGCGCGAAGCGCGAAAGCTGGATGCCGTTCGGGATGTTGGACGTGCGCTCGGGAGCCGCGCCGTCCGCGATCTGGCGCAGCCGGTTGGCCTCGTAGAGGGCGATGATCGGATCGGCAGACGCGTAGCAATAGTGGCCCAGCCACTCGAAGAACCAGATCCACATCTGCCGGAAGTACGACAGCTCGGTCGGGTCGCGCTGGAAGACGTTGCGGTTGTCCCGGATCCACTCGCTCTTGAACAAGTCGATCTTGCGTTCCTTGGTGTAGATGCCGTGCTCGGAGAGGATGAGCGGCGTGCCCCGGGTCTGGTTCAGCAGGGCGCCCAGAAAGCCGGCATACCCGGTCGACGCGCAGTGCGCCACCCGCACGGGGATCACCGAGCGCGCGACGCGGGCCAGCATCCACAGCGGCTGGTACATGATGCGCACCGTCCAGAAGAAGTCCACGAACGATGGGTCGGAGCAGTGCCGCCGGTAGCCGTCGCAGATCAGCTCCCAGGCGCGCTCGCTGTAGAGAAAGTCGTCCAGTTCCAGCCGGCCGCCAGGCTGCATCTCGCGCACGATGCTCTGCAGCAGTCCCAGCGTGTGGGTGATGGGCGCCCGGTTCTCGAAGGCATCGATCAGTGCGCGCACCTGCGCAAAAGCCTCGGCCGACCCGGTGCGCCGCGCGGGCAGGCCTTCGGCCTGCAGCTGGTCGTAGAGGTAGTGCTCTTCGAAATGCACCACGTTGGCGGGCAGCTGGTAGCGGAAGTCCGCATAGTCCTCGCGCCGGCTGCCCAGGAAGATGATCGCGAACCGGTAGCCCGGGTACGCGCGGATGATCTGGTTGATCCAGCTGGACACGCCCCCGCTCACGTAGGGAAAGGTGCCTTCCAGCACCAGCGCCACGTCCGCGTCGGTCGCCTTGGGGTGGTTGGCGCTCATCGCAGGCGGCTCCAGTAGTCAATCACGGGGCGCAGCCGGGGCAGCGCGTCCCACTGGCCCAGCTCGTGCAGCAGCTCCCGGGCGCGATCGAAATCGTTCTGTTCAAAGGCCGCTTCGGCCTGGTAGGGCAGCACCCGCGTGGCGGGCAGGCCTAGCGACCGTGCGTCTTCATAGGCGCGGGTCGCACCTTCCAGATCCCCTTGCTCATGCAGCAAGCGCCCGCGCCGCAGCGTGAGCTGCGGGTGCTGGGGGCGCTGGCGCAAGACGTCGTCGCAGTAGCGCAGGGATTCGCCAATGGCGTGCTGGCGCAGGTCGCCCTGCACCAGCTGCTGGTAGACCAGCTCCCAGTAAAGGTCGGACAGGCGCTGCGAGGCTTCGAGCGAAAGCGGCCCCGGTGTGTCGGTGCCCTCGGCCGCCTGAGCGGCCTGCAGGGCGGCCAGCTCGGTGTCGATGGCGCGGTTCACGCGCTTCTCAAGCGTGTCCAGCATGCCGTAGGCGAGCAGGCGCAGGTCTTCGCTCGGGTCTGACAGCACGGTGCGCAGCAGGGGCGAGGCCACGCGGCCGGACACGAACTGCAGCGCCACCATGGCGCTCATGCGCGCCTGCGCGGGCGCCTGCGGGTTGCCCAGGAACGAGCGCAGCCCTGCCTGGCGGAAACTGCCCTGCATGCGCTGGTGCAGGTCGAACTCCGGCAGCTGCAGCGATCCGAAGTCCTCCGGGCGTGTGGGCGCACGGTAGACGTACAGCACCACCACGGCCAGCAGGATGCCCAGAAAGCCGGCCACCGGCACCGTGAAGCTGAACGCTGCGGCGAGTGTCAGCACCGCCCAGCGAGGCCGCGCGCGCGTGGACACGGTCAGCGGCAACAGGGCCAGCGCCAGCAGCACACTGGCCCCCGCGTGCACGACCAAGTAGGCCGCCAGCGCAACGTCGGAGCGGCCCTGCAGCAGCGCGGGCCCGCTCCATGCACCCACTTCGAGCAGCAGCGCCGACAGGCCCAGTTTGAGGTTAACCATGGGCGTCGCTGATGCGCACGATGCGCTGCAGGGTTTCGAGCGGCGCGCGCGCGTCGAGCGCGAACACGTGGGGGAACACCCCAGCATCGGCCAGCGGCTGTCCGTCGAGGCGCTCGCACCATTGCTCGAGCCGCGCGATGTAGCCCTCGGCCGTGGCGTGGCTGCCCAGCGGCATCAGCACGGCCAGCACCTGCCGGTCCGGCCCGCTCAGGTGCCACACCTCGTCCAGTTCGCGCTTCATGCGCAGGATCTGCTCCGGCAGTCCCCGCTCTATCGCGCGGATCGAGAACTCCAGTGCCACCACCATGCTGCCCACCTGGGTGGCCTGGCTGACATGCGCCAGGCGCTGCACCTCGAACGCGAAATCCGCAGGGCAGTAGGGGATGGCGTCGAGGATGGGGGCGGCCAGGGCATGGGTGGCCAGGCCGTCGGTGTAGTAGCCCAGCAGCAGGTTGATGGTCTGCAGGTTCTCGTCCTGCAGAGAAAAGAAGGGCATCTCGTCGACCACCAGCATACCGTAGATGGCGCCACCCAGGTCCAGCAGCGGCGCCGCCACGAGGTACTGGCTGTGCTGCTGGTTGGCCACCGCCTGGCTGATGTGGCACAGCTTGTGGGTCTCCAGCGCCTGGGTGAGCAGGGGGTCGTGCTGGCGCAGCGCCGGCATCTGGCCGATCTGGGCCAGCGGCTCGGTCGTCACGCCATCGTCGGTGGCGGCATGCAGCGAGGCCGATTCGATCTGGCAGTACTGGGCCAGCAGGCGCAGCAGGGTGGCCGCACCCTGCTCGCCGCCCTGGGTCTTCTGCAGGGCGGCCAGGGCATCACGCATGGACATGGGGCGGCCGATCAGCTCCTGCTCCAGCCGGTCGTGCGACAGGCGCAAAAGGTAGTATTGGCGCACCAGGTGTTCCAGGCGCTGGTCCAGGTAGGCCTGGCTGATCTCGGCCCGCCTGGTGCGCGCGCGCCATACGCTGGAAAACTCGCCCACCAGCATGACCAGGATCAGCCCGCCGAGAAAATAGACCTGCGGAAACTGATGCAGCTGCCCGAGGTTGAGCACGAGCCAGCCCGCAAGGAGCACAAAGGCACCACCCAGGCCTGTCAGCGGGCCGTACCGCAGCGCCAGCACCACCGGCGCCAGCCAGGCCCAGGGAAAGCTCGCATCCGCCCACAGCGGGTCGTCCGGATTGGCCAGCAGGCCGAGCCCGATGGCAAACAGCGGCAGCACGAGGGTCTCGCCCAGCATGACGCCCGGGCGCGTGTCCGTGGCGGCCAGCTTCCCGAGCAGCGTGGCCGGGAGGTGGGCACGCGCCGGCGCCGTGGGCTGGGCGGTGGCGACCGCGCGGCGCGGCCCGGCGGGCGTCTGAGGAGGGACAGAGGACATGGGTGGCAAAAAGTGCAGGCGTCAGAGTGCAGGCGTCAGCGCAGGGACGACAGACCCGTGCCGAGCAGGTCGCGGATCAGTTTCTGGCCCACGGCAGACAGGGCTTCGCGGCTCCAGCCGCTCTTGCCGCCAGCTCCCGTCCAGAGGGTGTCGCCCGTGGTCACGTCGATGATGCGCAGCGTGACCCCGGCGGCGGGCTCGCCGTCCACGCCGACCTTGTACCGCCACTCGTCCACGGCGCCGGTGAGGGCGTAGCGCGCCTTTTGCTCGCGCGCCCAAGCCAGGGCCTCCTGCTGGCGCTTCACGTCGCCCGCGTCAAACAGCGCTTCCTGCTGCGAGGTGGGCTGGTGGCGCAGAACGCGGCCCACGCCTTGCGCGTGCAGCAGCGCTTCGGCGATCGCTTCGGCGCGATTGCCTGCAAGCGGGGTCTCCGTGTTGTTGGCGAAGGGGAGAACGGCCCAGGTCGCCTGGCGTTCCAGCGTGGGCGCACGGCCCCGGTCGGTGGTGGTGCAGGCGGCGAGCAGGGACAGGCCGACAGCGGCGGCGGCAAGCGCGCACCGGCGGGAAAGCGTGGGGATAGAGCGCATGGAGGTCCTCTTGAGGGAGTGGGCAGCGGTTAAAAATGAAGGCGGTAGGAGATTTCCAGGTCGCGCGACGGGCCGTCGCTTTTGAGGCCGCTTTTTTCATAGCCCCACGAAAAGCGCAGATGGTCGGGGCCCACCACGCTGGTGGCAACGCCCAAGCGCAGGCCGTAGCCCGGACCAAAGCGGCTGTGCCAGGTGCGGCTTGCGATGGCATAGGGGCGCAGCTTGCGGCTGTACTCTTCCTCGAAGCGCATGTTGGTCGAGACCTGCAGGCCATAGAAGCGGAAGCTGTCGGGCAGGAAGTAGTCGATGCCGGGCCCGTCTGCCAGGGGGGGCAGATAGCGGCGGTACCCCTCGTCGCGCGCGGACAGCAGCGACAGGTCGGCGCGCCGGTATCCGTGGTACGAGGCGAACGCGCCGAATTCGAGCAGGGGGGCATCCTGCCGGTAGGTGTGGGTGTAGTACACCATGGCATGGCGCCCGCTGCCGAGCGCGCCGCCCGTCTGCAGCTGGTAGCGCTCGCCCCACAGCGTGATCGTGATGGCGTCCTGCCGCGTCGCCTGGTAGCGCACCGAGGCGGACACCCGGTCCTTCATGCCGGCAATGCGCAGGGCCAGGCTGTCCTGCGTGGGAAGGCTGATCCCCAGCGACATGCGCAACTGCAGCCGCTCGTCGATGCGCTGCATGTGCTCGATCTCGACCGGATGGAAGGTGGCGAAGCTCCTGTGCTCGGCCACGCTGAGCTGGGTTTCCCCGTCGGGATGCCGCCAGCGCAGCCGCGCCTGGGCGGCGGTTTCGTGGGGCGGGGACGTCACCGCGTCAGCGCGCGTTGCCTGGCGCAGGGTGCGGCCGTGGCTCAGGTCCAGCGACAGGCGGGGCGTGAGCGCGAGGTGCACCTTTTCTTCGAGCGACTTCTCGTCCATGCCGGACAGCCGCTGCACGCGCGCCTTGGCGCCTGCGTGGTCACTGAACGCCAGCAGGGATTCCGTCAGTTGCAGGTGCAGCGTCTCGTCATCGTACTGGTGCCCCATGCCCTCGAAGGCGGCGGTTTGCGCCAGGCGCAGGTCGTCGACAGCGCGGGCGGCGTTGACGCGGTCGTAGCGGGGCAGGCGCTCGTCGAAGGATTCGAGCAGCTGGCCCGTGGACGCCTTGTCCTTCTCCGCCAGTGCCAGGGTGATGTCGGCCCACAGCGGCCGGTTGGAACGCAGGCCCTGCGAGCGCGCGTACTGGTGCCACAGAAAGGCGCGTTCTGCGCTGTACTGGCCTGCGTCCTGCAGCCAGCCAATGGCGGTTTCGGCAGCCGCATTCGAGAGCTTGCCTTCCGCGTCGCGGTCCAGCCGCAGCAGCTCGCGCAGCACGTCCATCGCCGGGTCGCCGGGTCGCTGGGAGAGCACGAGGCGCGCGCGCGCCACGCGCCGCGTGGTGTCCAGGCCTTCTTCGGTGAGCCATTCGCGGGCAGGCGCGCGCTTGCGCTGGTCCAGCAGCAGCTGGCGGCGCAGGCGCCAAGCCTGGTCGAACTGCTGGTTCTGGTCCAGCGCGTCGGCATAGTTCATGAGCCAGAGGAAATTCCCGGCCTTGGCAGACACGCGAGGGCGCAGATAGCGGTCCAGCGCGGTCTGGGGCAGGGACAGCGCCTGCCATGCCGCAGCCAGCGAATCGTGCAGGCCCTCGTCGCGGCTCCAGACGGGTTCGTGTGTGGTCAGCAGGGTCCGCAGGCTGACGGCGTCGTTTCCGTCGATGAACAGCCACAGCAGCGCGCTGCGCATGTCGGTGGACTCGGGTGCAGCGCGCAGCCCCGCCAGCAGGCTCGCGCGGGCGCGACCGGTGTCGCCGATGTTCTGGTAGTACGTGCCCGCCAGCCGGAGATATTCGGGCGTCACCGCCAGATCTGCGGCGGCCTTGCGCTGGGGGGCGCTGGGCTTGTTCACTTGGTTGATCAGCGCGGCTGCGTCGCTCCAGCGGCTGCGGCTGACATGGAAAGTGAGCGCATTCACCAGGTAGTCGGGGCGGTGGTAGCGCTCCCAGGCCAGTTCGTTGAGGCGGGCGGCTTCGAGGGGGTGCTCATCCTGGATCAGGCGGATCAGGGCTTCATAGTCCGAGGTTTCGGCTTCCGGCAGCGTGATGAGCTTGCGGTAGGCCTCCACGGCGAGTGCGAGTCGCTGGCGGCCCTCCGCCAGATGCCCCGTCATGCGCCAGAAGTCCTGCGCCTGGTCTGGCGCAACCTCGCCATGGCGCGCCGCCTCCAGCCAGGGCAGGCCCACCTGCGGCTGGCGCAGCAGCAGCGCCAGCACGGCCGCCTGCATGGCCCGTGCCGGTGTCAGCATGCCGGGTTCGGCGAGCAGGCTGCGCCAGTGCTTGAGGGCCAGTTCGGGTTGGCCCGCGCGTTCGGCCAGCTGGGCCAGCAGCTCGCGCCCCTCTGCATTGCGGACGTTCGCCTCCAGGTAGTCGATCGCAGGCTGCGGCTCGCCCAGGCGTTCGTAGGCGCCGACCAGCTCGCGCACCAGGCGCATGTCGGAAGCGTTGCCGCGCAGCTGGTAGCGCAGGGCCTGCACCAGGGCCGCGTCGTCAAACTGCCCCGGTGCGATGCGCAACACCGCCTGCCAGGCGTCGTCGCGCTGGGTTCTCTGGGCCACCACCAGCCAGTTCTCCAGGGCGACGATGGGGCGCCCGGTCCATTCGGAGACCTTGGCCAGCCGCTCGCGCCAGGCGACGTCCTGCGGACGTTGCTGCACGGCAGAGCGCGCGATGGCCCAGGCGTCGTCCTGCTTGCTGTTTTCAAGGAAGACTTCGTAGGCCAGCGTGTAGACGGTATCGTCGAACGGGAGCGCCGGGGTGGGCGGCTTTGCCGGTTGCGCGGTGGGGACGAGGCCCCAGCCGTGTGCAGTCTGCGACGCCCATTGGGGCAGCGAGAGCCACTGCGCGCCGTCATCAAACGCTGCGGCGCGTGCGAGCATCGTGCTGGCCCCAGGCAGGGCCAGCGACATCCGCAGAAGTTTGCGGATGTACCGGTCTGCCACGTCGGGCCGGGCGGCAGAGCGCGCCAGCCGCGTCATGCGCAGCAGGACTTGCGGGTCATCGGCCAGCGGGCCGATCTCGCGCTCACCCAGCGCCAGCGCGTCCGCCGGTCGGTTGCCCGACTGCAGTACATCGAGCGCGGCCAGGAAATAGGCCTTGGCGCGCTGGGGGTCGGGTGTGGCCTTGCGGGCCAGTATGTACAGGTCTGCACTGCGCTGGTAGTCGGAAACGCCCAGGGCCTCGCGCGCAGCCTGCTCGTACTGGCGGGCCAGCGCATTGGGATCGTTCGGGTCTAACGCAGGCTCTGGCGCGTTCGCAACGGGTTCGGGCTCCCGCAGCTGTGCGGCCCAGGCGTTCAGCTGCTCGCGCCGCTCGTCCGACCACACATTGCGGGACAGCGCGCGCAGGCTCTGGCGCAGAGGCTCTCTGCGCTGCGCGCGAAGCTCCTCCTCATCCGGCGGAATCGCGATGTACTCGGCGTAGTCGAGCTCCCATTCCAGCCAGGCGCGCTCGCGCAGCACGCGTTCGTCTTCGCTGACCAGGGGCGCCAGCAGCGCAGCACGTGCCTCGGGGTATTCGCCCAGCCGCATGTGCTGGCGTACCAGCAGCAGCCGCAGCTCCGCGTTGCCGGGGTCGCTTCGGAGCAGGTTGCGCAGATACACGACCGACAGCGCGATGTCGGTGCCCGCCGTGGATGCCGCGAGGCGCCGCTCCAGATCCTGGCGCGGGTACATCAGCAACAGGCCGCCACCCACCAGACCCGCCAGCAGCGCGATGAGCCAGGGCGGGGCTACAACGGGGCGCTCAGCGGGCGGGGCATGCAATCTGGATGTCTGCAGTGGCATGGGGCAGTCGGTAAGCGCGCGCGGCGGGGGCGGTGCGACGGGAAGATGTTTGGGCGGTCAGAGCACGGCCTTCGGAGCGCACCTGGCAATTTTCGGCATGGAGCAGGCTGAACTCCAGTGGGGCGTACCCGCGCAGCGCAAAGTCGACACCTGTGCCGTTCGCACGGGGCGTCCAGCTTTCCAGGCGCGCATTCGCGTCGTGCAGCGCAGGCACGGCGGCGGGTGCGCCCGTGGTGCGCAGCTGTGCGGAGCCTCCGGCCAGGTGCACATAGCGGCCCTGCGGTGCGTCGTGCCACCCTGCCACGCCGGTGCTGGCGAGCAGGTCGGGCGTGCCCAAATCGGCCGGCAAGCGCAGCGTGCGCAGGTCGCCCGCGCCCCGGATGCGCCAGCCTGCGCCGTCGCGCGCGAGGGCCATGTTGTGCCAGTCGCGCACCTTGCGGATGTATTCGGAGGGGAAGACCGGGTGCAGGGGCTGTTCCTGGGCCCAGCGGTAGGCCTTGTGCAGCGCCGCGAGGCCCGCCCTCTTGCTGGCGGAATAGGTGTGGTAGTAGATATCCACGGGCTTGAGGCGGCGGGGAGACTCTGTCATTTCGAAGGTCTGGAGCACGCGCTGGTAGCCGTAGAACGGTCCTTTCCACAGATTGGTGTAGATGTTCTCGTTGGTGATGGGGGCATACACCTGGAGGAAACCGTTCTTGGTGATGCCCAGCGGGCCGACCTCGGTGAGGGTCGGCACGTTGTGGCTGATGGAGGTGTCCCCGCCGTTCATGTTGAGCAGGCCCGCACGTTCGGTGATCTCCAGGGCCTCGGCGTTGGGTGCGGTGTCGCCCGACCAGAGCAGGATCTTGACCTGCTTGCCCGGTGGCGCCAGCCGCTGGTTGATGTAGTCAGAGGAGCCCACGATCTCGCGCCGCAGGTCCATGGTGTAGCCCGGCAGGCTCAGGCTTTCGGCGGCTTCGGTCTTGTCGCCGAACACGCCGTGGCGCACGCTGGTGTCCCACAGGAAGGGGTGCGAGTAGGTGTGGCTGGCAAGCTCCACATGCGGCAGTGCGAAAAGCTTGCGCGCGATGTCTTCGAGCTGCGGGCTGAGCGCCGGATACAGGCCGTGCGGCGCGGTTTCTGCCTCGATGACCGAGACGGCATGCGGGATGCGGTACTTTTCAATGATCTCCACGCGCATGGCGTCGGCGGCCAGCGGGCTGCCGGGCAGCTCGGCCCGCGAGGCAAAGCCGTCGCCGTCAATGTGCGCGAACAGCAGGCGCCGGCCGTTTTCGGTGGTGGTGTCCGGCACCGGCATGGGCGGCAGGCGCAGCGCCTTCACCAGCAGCGTGAAGGGGTCGGCCACCCAATGCGAGAACTCCGTGCCTGGAACCTCCGAAGTGACAAAGGGGCTGCTGAGAAAACCGCCCCAGCCCGTCAGTGCTCCGCCCAGCAGCCGGTCCCCGCGGTCGTCCTGGAGTTCGATCAGGGGCTCTGGAGGGGTGTTGCCCGTCCAGGTGAATCGCGGGCCGTTCAGGGGTTCGGGCTGCGCCTCGAAACCGAGCAGCGGGCTGTGCCGCACGATGCGCTGCGGCCCGCGCGGGCGGGCCAGCGCGATGCCCAGCTTTTCAGACAGGGCCGGCGTGGGTGCAAAGCCAAAGTCGCCCAGCACCAGCAGCGGCATGCGCTCCTGCAGCCGCGCCTGCAGCCAGCGGGCAAGTGCGGCTGCACGGTTTTCTGGCACATAGCCGGTGAACCACGTGACCACCCCGGCGTAGCGGTCAGCGCCCACGTTCGGGGGGGCGCCATCGCGGATGTCCGCAAAGTCGACCACGTAGCCCAGGTAATTGAGCGGCATCTGCAGGAACCGGTGTGCCAGCGAGTAGTTGATCGAGGGGGTCTCGGCGCCGTTGTAGACCACGAGCACGCGGCGGGGCACGGGCTCGATCAGGCCGATGCCGTTGGTCTCCAGGTTCGCGTCCGAGACCCAGGGCGTGAATCCCAGCGCCGCGATGTCGGCGGCCGTCTGGCGTGTGAGCGCGCGGTCGTGCGGGGGCACATAGTCGATGGCAAGCACTGCAATGCCGTCGCGGTCCCTGATGGTGCGCAACTGGCCAACGAGCCAATCGCGGTCTGCCGGGAGCACTTCTTCATAGCGCCGGGCCTGGGCATTCCAGCCCCGAAACAGCGACTCCGCCGCCACCATGCGTATCTTGTCTTTCACCCGCGGGACGATTTCGAAGCCCCGGTTCAGGATGAGCTGGATGCCGGGGAACCGGGCATGCAGGGCTTCCACCACACGCACCAGCCCGGCCTGCTGCGCGGCCTCGTCGTACTTCTCTGCGAGGCGGTAGGAGTCGAGGGTATCGAGGAAAAAGCCGCGGTAGCCGCGCTGCCACAGCGGTTCGACCACCTCGCGCGCGAAGAAGTCGGGCCACTCCGCCGGCGTCTGGTCGATCACCTCCGAGTTCCAGGTGCCGTTGCGGGCCAGCTTCCAGGGGGTGGGAATGCGCGTGAAGTAGGGGCGCGAAGCCTGCACCTCGGCCACGGACACATAGGCGTACAGCTCGGTGGCCTGGGTGCGCTGCAGGCGAGGGTCGTGGCCGTGGTCCGGCTCCACCACCACGATGTCGAAAACCCGCAGCTCATTCAGCGGCGCGGCGCTGCCGTAGTGCAGTGCAATGGCGGGGCCCTGGGCCTGCCGGGCGATGGCCGTGCCGTGGAGCAGCATGGCGATCAACAAGGCAGTGAAAAAGCGAAGGGCGGCCATGCAGGGGTCGATGGGCAAAGCTCTGAGAAATACGGAAGGGTGAGGGCGGGGAAGCGTCAAATTATCTATCGACTGAAGGCGGGCAATTGTCAACGATTCTTTCATGAGGCAGGGGGTGGCAACGCGTTAAAGTGCCGGGCGGCAGAGCGGCTTTTTCAAGCATTTCAAAGTGCAGCGAGGCTGACAGTTCTGTCTTGTGTGAGCGCATTGGCGACCCCGCTGGCTGAGCCTGGCGCTTCCATGCACTTCCATTGAATGACCACCCCAGGCAAGGACCCACCCTGTGATACTCGTAACCGGCGGCGCTGGATTCATCGGCTCGCACACCTGTGCAGCGCTCGCCCAGGCTGGCGTTCCCTTTCTCGTTCTCGACAACTTCAGCAACAGCCGCCGCTCGGTGCTCGAACGGCTCGGGCGTGTGATCGGGGCCGACGTGCCCTGCGTCGAAGGCGACGTCCGCGACGAGGCCTTGCTCGCGCGTGTGCTGGCGGAGCATGCCATCACCGGGGTGATCCATTTTGCGGCCTTCAAGTCGGTGGGCGAATCGGTGAAGGAGCCGCTGCGCTATTACGACAACAACGTGGCCGGCACGCTGGCGCTGCTGCGTGCCATGAAGGCGGCGGGCGTCTACACCCTGGTGTTCTCTTCGTCGGCCACGGTGTACGGCGAGCCCGCCTCGCTGCCCGTGCAGGAGGACTTCCCGCTTTCGGCCACCAACCCCTACGGCTGGTCGAAGCTAATGATGGAGCAGATGCTGGCCGATCTGGATGCGTCCGATCCCGGACGCTGGCGGATTGCCCGGCTGCGTTACTTCAACCCGGTCGGCGCCCATGAAAGCGGGCTGATCGGAGAAGACCCCCAGGATGTGCCCAACAACCTGGCACCCTATGTGGCCCAGGTGGCCTGCGGCTGGCGCGAAGCCCTGTCCGTCTACGGCGACGACTATCCCACGCCGGACGGCACGGGCGTGCGCGATTACATCCATGTCTGCGATCTGGCCGAGGGCCATGTGGCTGCGCTGCGTTATCTGCAGGGCCACCCCGGGCTGCTCACGGTGAACCTGGGAACGGGGCGCCCGGTGTCGGTGCTGGAGATGGTGCGCGGCTTCGAGCAGGCCAGCGGGCGGCCCGTGCCCTATCGCATCGTGCCGCGCCGCACCGGGGACGTGGCGGCATGCTGGGCCGACCCGGCCCTGGCCGAGCGGCTGCTGGGCTGGCGTGCTCAGCGCGACCTGCAGCGCATCTGCGCCGACGCCTGGCGTTGGCAGGACGGCGTGGCCCGCGAACTGCGCGCCGCAGCGGCCTGACCGCTGTCACATCCTGGCTGTCGCGGCGGGCGCGCATGGTATCTTGCGCGCCTATGCTTGCCAAACGAATCATTCCCTGCCTGGACGTCACCGGAGGCCGCGTGGTCAAGGGTGTCAATTTTGTTGAACTGCGCGATGCGGGCGATCCGGTCGAAATCGCCGCGCGCTACAACGCGCAGGGGGCCGATGAGCTGACTTTCCTGGACATCACCGCCACCAGCGACGGGCGCGACCTGATCCTGCACATCATCGAGGCCGTGGCCAGCCAGGTGTTCATTCCGCTCACCGTGGGCGGCGGCGTGCGCACCGTCGAAGACGTGCGCCGCCTGCTCAATGCGGGGGCCGACAAGACCAGTTTCAATTCGGCCGCCATTGCCAATCCCGACGTGATCAGCGCTGCCAGCGACAAGTACGGCGCGCAGTGCATTGTGGTGGCCATCGACGCCAAGCGCCGCCAGGGCGACGACGCGGTTGCGCGCGGCGAAGGCTGGGATGTGTACAGCCACGGCGGCCGCAAGAACACGGGCCTGGACGCCGTGCAGTGGGCCGCCGAGATGGCCCGCCGCGGTGCGGGCGAGATCCTGCTGACCAGCATGGACCGCGATGGCACCAAGGCCGGCTTCGACCTGCAGCTCACGCGGGCGGTGAGCGACGCGGTGAGCGTGCCGGTGATCGCCTCGGGCGGCGTGGGCAACCTCGACCATCTGGCTGACGGCGTGCAGCAGGGCGGTGCCGACGCCGTGCTGGCCGCCAGCATCTTCCATTACGGTGAATACACCGTGGGCCAGGCGAAGGCCCGCATGGCCGAGCGCGGCATCCCGGTGCGCCAGTAAGGCCTGCTGCGCATCGCCCCTTCGGCGCTTGGGTGTGCAAAGATCTATTGCTACTATATTTGTAGCTATAAACCCTTTGTGGATAAGCGCTGAGGGCAAAAAATATCGAGAATTCCTGCCCTGCCCGCCGCCCCGGGCATCTGAATCGCCGACAATTCCTTTCATGAACTGGCTCAACGAAGTGAAATGGGATGCGCAGGGCCTGGTGCCCGTGATTGCGCAGGAGCAGGGCACGGGTGACGTGCTGATGTTTGCATGGATGAACCGCGAGGCGCTGGAAAAGACCGCCGAACTCGGCCGTGCCGTGTACTTCAGCCGCTCGCGCGGCAAGCTGTGGTTCAAGGGCGAAGAATCGGGCCACGTGCAGACGGTGCACGAGATCCGCCTCGACTGCGACAACGACGTGGTGCTGCTCAAGGTCACCCAGCTCGGCCACGAGCCGGGCATTGCCTGCCACACCGGCCGCCACAGCTGCTTCTTCAGCGTGCTCACGGACGGTGTGTGGCAACCGGTCGACCCGGTCTTGAAAGACCCTGAATCCATCTACAAGTAGTAAGACCATGAGCTCCAACGATTCCCTGGCCCGCCTCGCGAGCGTCATCGAAAGCCGCAAGCCCGCGCAGGGCGGCGACCCGTCCACGAGCTATGTGTCGCGCCTGCTGCACAAGGGCCCCGACGCCTTTCTCAAGAAGATTGGCGAGGAGGCCACCGAAGTGGTGATGGCGGCGAAAGATGTGGACCATGGCGCGGACAAGTCCAAGCTGGTGTACGAGGTGGCCGACCTGTGGTTCCACTCCATGGTCGCACTGGCCCACTACGGCCTCACCCCGGCCGACGTGCTGGCCGAACTCGAACGCCGCGAGGGCACCAGCGGCATCGAGGAAAAAGCCCTGCGCAAGGCGGTTGCGCGCACAGCCGAGGAGGGTCTGCCTTGAACAACAACAGCAACGACATCATTGACGTGGAAAGCAGCGAGCAGAAGGCGCAGGACCTCAAGGCCATCGGCTGGGTCAGCTACATCCTGCACCTGATCGTGGCCGTGGGGGCGGTGATTCCGGGCGCGCAGCCCGGCGCGGCCTTGCTCATCATCGCGCTGGTGATCGACCTGGTGAAGAAGGGCGATGCCGACGGCACCTGGCAGGCCAACCACTTCTCCTGGCGCATCCGCACGGTGATCTGGGCGGGCGTGCTGTATGTGGTGACGGCGCCTTTGTGGCTGCTGTTCTTCATCCCCGGCTGGATTGCCTGGGGCCTGATCTCCATCTGGTTCCTCTACCGCATCGTGCGGGGCATGGTGGCCATGAACAAGAACCAGGTGGTGGATGCCGGAGCCTGACGCGCCACGGCCCTCGTCCCCGCAGCCATCGCCGCTGGCGCCGTTGCGGCTGAACCTTGCGCTGCAGGGCGGAGGCTCGCACGGAGCCCTCACCTGGGGCGTGCTGGACGCGCTGCTGGAAGACGGCCGCTGGCATTTCGACGGTGTGAGCGGCACCAGCGCGGGCGCGATGAACGCGGTGGCCCTGGCGCACGGGTTCGCGCAGGCGACGCTGGAGCACAAGGACCCGCACGACGCGCACCGGGCCGGCTGCGAGCGGGCGCGCGAGACGCTGACCCGGCTGTGGGAGGGCGTGGGCACGCTGGGCAGCCTGCTGCGGGGCACGCCGCTGTCCGTGGCCAACCCCTTGATGGGCGTGATGCGCCAGTGGCTCTCGCCCTACCAGACCAACCCGCTGGACATCAACCCGCTGCGCCGCCTGCTCGAACGCGAGGTGGACTTTGAGTTGCTGTGCAACCAGCGCCGCGCCATCACCGCCGCCGGCGGCCCCAAGGTGTTCGTGTGCGCCACCAATGTGCGCACGGGCCGGGGCGAAATCTTCTCGGGCCCCCGTCTCAGCGCCGACGCCGTGATGGCGTCCGCCTGCCTGCCGCTGCTGTTCAAGGCCGTGGAGATCGAGGGGCAGCACTACTGGGATGGCGGCTACTCGGGCAACCCCGCGCTGCACCCGCTGATCTACCAGACCGAGACCTCGGACATCCTGCTGGTGCAGATCAACCCCATCGAGCACCTCGAACTGCCCCATTCGGGCCCCGAAATCATGGAGCGCATGAACGAGGTCACCTTCAATGCCAGCCTGCTGGCCGAGATGCGCGCGATCGAATTCGTGCGCCGCCTGCTGGCCGAAGGCAAGCTCGACCCGCGGCGCTACAAAAGCGTGCGCATGCACCGCATCGACGGCGGCTCGGTGCTCGCGCCCTTTGGCGCCGACAGCAAGCTCCGTGCGGACCTGGCGTTCGTGCGCAAGCTGTTCGCGCTCGGGCGCACGGCCGGGCAGGAGTGGCTGCAGGCGCACCGCAAGGACGTGGGCGTGCGGCCCACCATCAAGATCACGGACAATGCGTGAAGCGCCCCTTACCGGCTGTGCCGCCTGTACCACCTGTGCCGCCCGAGGTGCCCTGATCCCCGGTGGCACGCCGCCCGGCGCCGCGCCCGGCCGGCACCGGGGCGGCTGTTAACTTCGAACCCCATTTTTTCCCATGCACGATCCGAACTGCCTTTTCTGCAAGATCATCGCGGGCCAGATTCCTTCGAAGAAGGTCTATGAGGACGAGGACATCTTCGCCTTCCACGACATCCACCCCTGGGCGCCGGTGCACTTCCTGATGGTGCCCAAGCTGCATATCCCTTCGATGGCCCAGGTCACTGCCGAGCACGCCGGCGTGCTGGGGCGCATGATGGCGCTGGCCCCCCGGCTGGCACTGGAGCAGGGCTGCAACCCGTACCCCGAGGGTGGCTTTCGCGTCGTGGTAAACACGGGCGTGGAGGGCGGCCAGGAGATCCACCACCTGCACATCCACGTCATGGGCGGGCCGCGCCCCTGGCTCAAAGGCTGAACCAGGCTGACGCAGGGGGCAGGGAGATTCCCGCACCCGGGCCGGGTTGCAGAACTCCTGCCACGGCCCCCGTCTAAAATGAGTGCAATTCGTTAGGAGATATTCCATGGGCTCTTTTTCCATCTGGCACTGGCTGATCGTGCTGCTGATCGTCGTCATGGTGTTCGGCACCAAGAAGCTCAAGAACATGGGCTCCGACCTCGGAGGCGCCGTCAAGGGCTTCAAGGACGGTATGAAAGACGGCGCGGCATCCGACGCCCCAGCCACCCCTCCCGCCGGCCAAGTTGCCAATAGCCAGGCTGCCGACAAGACCACCATCGATGTCGAAGCCAAGCAAAAGAGCTGAGCACGCCGAACTCCCGCCGGCCCTGCCTGCCGTTCTTTGCGTGATCCATGATTGACATTGGCCTGTCCAAGATGGCGCTGATCGGCGCCGTGGCGCTCATCGTCATCGGGCCCGAGAAGCTCCCGCGCGTTGCCCGCACCGTGGGCACACTGCTGGGCAAGGCCCAGCGCTACGTGTCCGACGTGAAGGCCGAGGTCAACCGGTCCATGGAGCTCGACGAGCTCAAAAAAATGAAGGACACGGTGGAAAACGCTGCGCGCGATGTGCAGACGTCCATCCAGACCAGTGCCAGCGAGTTTGAAAAGGACTGGGCCGAAGCCACCGGCACGGCCAGCGAGGCACTGGCCGAGCAGGCCGCCGTGGTGCCCGCCTACAAGCACCCGGGCAAGAACTGGCGCCTCAAGCGGGGCGCCGTGCCCCAGTGGTACAAGGCCCGGAACGGCGTGCGTGCCAAGGCCCAGTCTGGCGCCGCCCGCGTGGCGCGCTTCCGCCCCCAGAAATTCCACTGATGCAGCCGCCAGCGGTGCACCGCGAGCTGCATGGGCGGCCCTGATGACGCCCCCCGAAGACCCACCATGTCTGAAACCCCTTCCAAAGACGACGAGCTGGCCGGCACCGAGCAGCCGTTTGTGCAGCACCTCATGGAGCTGCGCGACCGGCTGGTCAAGGCCATCATCGCCATCGCCGTCGCCGCAGCGCTGCTGTTCTTCTTCCCGGGCCCCGGCGCCTTGTACGACTTCCTCGCGGCGCCCCTGGTGGCCCACTTGCCCAAGGGTGCCACGCTGATCGCCACCTCGGTGATCTCGCCCTTCATGGTGCCGCTCAAGATCCTGCTCATGTCCGCCTTCATGCTGGCCCTGCCCTTCGTGCTGTGGCAGGTGTGGGCCTTCGTGGCGCCGGGGCTGTATTCGCACGAAAAGAAGCTGGTGCTGCCGCTGGTGGTCTCCAGCACCCTGCTGTTCTTCGTGGGGGTGGGGTTTTGCTACTACCTGGTGTTCGGCCAGGTCTTTGCGTTCATTCAGAGCTTTGCACCCAAGAGCATCACGGCTGCGCCCGACATCGAGGCCTACCTCAGCTTCGTGCTCTCCATGTTCCTGGCCTTCGGCCTGGCGTTCGAGGTGCCCATCGCCGTGGTGGTGCTGGCCCGCATGGGGGTGGTCAGCGTGGAAAAGCTGCGCGAGTTCCGCGGCTACTTCATTGTTCTGGCGTTCGTGATCGCCGCCATCGTGACTCCTCCCGACGTGGTTTCGCAGCTGTCGCTGGCGATTCCGATGTGTCTGCTGTACGAGGTGGGGATCTGGGCCGCGCAGCTGTTCATCAAGCACACCAAGGCGCCTGAAGACAACAGCCAGGAAACGGCGTCCAGCCCCTGACGGCGTGGGCGGCGGGCTGGGCGGGCCTGCAAGCCAGTTGTGCAGACGCTGTGGGCAGCCGCCACCACCTGCGGGCCAAGAAGCGAAGGTTCTGCCATGCATTTCATCGTCCTGGGGGCCGGTGCCATCGGCTGCTATGTGGGGGGCCGGCTTGCGGCCCATGGCCAGCGCGTCACCCTGGTGGGCCGCGCCCACGCCCTGCAGCCCATCGCCCAGCAGGGCCTGCGGGTGACCGACCTGGACGGGTATGACAGCACGGTGCCGGCAGCGGCGCTGCGCCTCGCACCCACGCTGGCCGAGGCCGACATGGCACCCGGCACGCCATGCCTGGTGCTGCTGTGCGTGAAGAGCGGCGCCACGGAGTCCGCCGCGCGCGAGCTGGCGGCGGCATGCGCGCCGGTCACACCCATCCTCTCACTGCAGAACGGCGTGGACAACGTGGCCCGTGTGGCCGAACACGCTCCCCGGCTGCGCGCGCTGGCCGGCATGGTGCCGTACAACGTGGTGCTGCGCGGCGCCCACGTGCACCGGGCCACCGCGGGCTGCCTGCATCTGCAGCGCGACGCGGTGACCGAGCGCATCGCGCTGCTGTTCCAGGCAGCGGGCCTCGCCACGGTGCTGCCGCCAGACATTCGCGCCGTGCAGTGGGGCAAGCTGCTGCTCAACCTCAACAACCCGGTCAACGCGCTGTCGGATCTTCCTCTGCGGCAAGAGCTGCTCGACCGAGACCTGCGCCGCGTGTTCGCCGCCTTGCAGTCCGAAGCCCTGGCCGTGATGCGCCGCGCGGGCATTGTCCCCGCAAAGGTCACTGCCGTATCGCCCACTCTGCTGCCCCATGTGCTGCGCCTGCCCGACTGGCTGTTCGTACGGCTGGCCCGACGCATGCTCCAGATCGACGCGACGGCCCGTTCCTCGATGTGGGACGACCTGGAGGCGGGGCGGCCGACGGAGATCGACGCGCTGTGCGGCACGGTGGTGCGCCTTGCGGCCCAGCACGGGCTGACGGCGCCGCTCAATGCCCGGATGTGCGAATGGCTGGCGGGACCACGGCAGCGGATTTCGGGCGCCCAGATGCGCCAGCAACTGGGCGTCTAGCGGTGTAGGCGGCTCGCGGGCAACCCCCCGCTATGGAGTGTCCAGCGGCACCCTCAGCCCCGCCTTCAAGCATCCCAGCGACACCGACGTCCGGAACCTGCGCACGTTGTCGTCGCCCTCGAACAGCCGCCGGGTCAACGCGTCGTAGTCGGCCATGGACGCCACCGTCACCACCAGCAGGTAGTCTGCCTCGCCCGTCACGCTGTGGCACTGCTGAACGGCCTCTTCGGCGGCCATGCGCGCGCGCAACGGGGCGGTGCGGTCGGGACGCTCGTTTTCCAGATGCACCTCCACGATGATGGTCAGCGGCTTGCCCACCTTTTCCGGGTCGAGCACGGCCACATTGGCGCGGATCACGCCGCTGGCCTGCAGCCGCTGGATGCGCCGCTGCACGGCCGGGGCCGACAGATTCACGGCCTGGGCGATCACACGCTGGGGCGTGGTGTTGTCGGTTTGCAGGATGTCCAGGATGGCGATGTCGAATCGGTCGAGGGGGGCGGAAGTGGCCATGCAGTGCCTTCGCAAGGGGTGAGTGAAAATTGCGTTTGATGCCCGAAATCAGAGCCAAAAGCGTGGCGATTGCGCACTATATTTTTGCCCATGACCGCCTCTTCTGCCTCTTCCGCCTCTTGTTCTGCATCGTCCGACGTCGCTGCAGCGTCGGCTGCGTCTCCGGTCTCCCCGGCATGGCACAGCCTGGTTCCCTTCCTGGCCGTGCTGGGTTCCGTCACGGCGCTTGGCATCGGCACCTCCTGGGCCAAGCACTGGTTGTTTCCGGCCGTGGGTGCGCAGGGCACCACCGCCCTGCGCGTGGGGCTTTCGGCCGTGTTGGTGCTGCTGCTGTGGCGGCCCTGGCGCTGGCGCCTGAGCCGGGTCGACGCCAAAAGCGTGGTGCTGTATGGCGCAGCGCTGGGCGGCATGAACCTGATGTTCTACATGTCGCTGCGCACGCTGCCCTTCGGCCTGGCCGTGGCCATCGAATTTGCCGGGCCGCTGGCCGTGGCGATCGCGTCGTCGCGCCGCGCGGTGGATTTTGTCTGGGTGCTGCTCGCCATCGCGGGGCTGGGACTGTTGCTGCCCCTGGGGCTCAACGGCAGCATGCTGGATCCGGCGGGCGTGGCCTACGCGCTCGGTGCGGCCGTGTTCTGGGCGCTGTACATCGTGTTTGGCAAACGGGCAGGGCATTTGCACGCGGGGCATTCGGTGTCGCTGGGCCTGTTGGTGGCGGCGCTGGTGGTGGTGCCGGTGGGCGTGGCCCATGCGGGCGTAGCGGCGCTGCTGTCGCCCAGCCTGCTGCTGATCGGCCTGGCGGTGGCGGCGGTGTCGAGCGCCGTGCCGATCTCGCTGGAGATGATGGCCCTCAAGCGCCTGCCCAAGGAGGCCTTCGGCATCATGATCAGCATGGAGCCCGCCGTGGCCGCGCTGGTGGCCATGGCGCTGCTGGGCGAGCACCTGAGCGCAACGCAATGGCTGGCCATCGGCTGCATCATGGCCGCGTCCATGGGCAGCGCGGCCACCGCCCGTGCGCCGGCGGCGCGGCGCGCCGAGGCTGCGCCCGCCTGAGCGCCATAGGTGCGTGGCCTGAGCGCTCCGCCTACCCCCGGGGGCAGCGTGTGGCTGACACGCACCGAACCCATGCGAAACCAAGAATGGTGCCCAACCCCTCAGTCCAAAGGAAACACCATGCTCAGCCCCAACGTCCCCGACACCCAGGTGCAGCAAGCCGAACGCAAGGTCAGTGCCGTGCTGGAAGAGTTGGAGGAGTCCACCGATTCCGAAGTCAAGGACATAGCACTGGAAGACGTGATCGACACCGACCCCACCACCGGCCGGCCCACCCTGCGCCAGGCGGTGGACATCACCGTGCAGCCACGCCCGAGGCGCAGCTGGCTGAAGTAGCCTGCCCCCACCCTTCAGGCTGGGGCTGGTTCAGTGCACTGGCCGCACAGCCGACGTGCATGCGATAGCCGGTGTGCTGTGTTGATGCTATGAAATATATAGCTTGAGACGCTTTGTAGATAAGCGCTGAGGCCGAATTTTTATCAAAAATCTGGTCCCCTCGACAGGAATCGAACCTGTATCTAGCGCTTAGGAGGCACTCGTTCTATCCATTGAACTACGAGGAGAGAGGCAGCCGGGCATTGTAGTGGTGCGCGGCGGGTGCCCGGTCCAGGAGTCTGCGCGGCAGAAGGAGCATCGGCGGCAGCGCACGATACACCGGTCTCGCGCGGTACTACCGCCTGCGCCCCGGGTCCACCCCACCCGAGAAATCGGGGGGCGCGCCGGGCCTGCGATGCAGCGAGCGTTTGCGAGAGTTTTTCGCGAGAGCTTCAGTCGTACTTCAGGGTGTAGATGAGGTCGACCGCGCTCTTCTCGCCGGTCTGGCCGCGCAGCGTGAGGCGGCGGGTCAGGTCGTAGAAGATGTACAGCGTGCCCAGGGTGCCCGAGAGGCTGCGCTCGTACGTGACGTACAGGTCTTGCGAGAGGCGTTTGCCGAAGGTCAGCGCGGCGCTGCTCGCGTCGTCGCCGGGTGTGGCGCCGCGAAAGCCGATTTCGTCGAGGCCGATGCGCTTGGCAAAACCGCCGCCCGGGTTGGTGCCGCCGCGGCCCAGCAGGGCGAGGGCGGCCTGTTGCAGCACGGCAGCCTCGGCGCCGCCGGAGGCGGCATTGCGCCCCAGCACCACCCAGGACAGCTTTTCGGCATCGGGCAGGTCGGGGTCTGAATAGAGCTTGACGCGCGGCGCCTGCGCGCTGCCCGAGACCTGCACGCCGGCCCGCACGCTGATGTTGGGGCGCAGCGCCAGAATGTCGAGCGACGGGTTGTCATAGGGCCCGTTGAAGCGGATCAGCCCTGTCTCCACGTCGAGCATCTGGCCCCAGGCGCGGTAGCGGCCTGCATCGGTGCGCACTTCGCCAAACACACGCGGCGGCGCGCCGGGCACGGCGTTGCTGCGGATCTCCAGCTCGCCCGTCAGGCGGGTGGTGATGCCGTGGCCGTGCAGGGCGAAGTCGCGGCCCAGGTTCAGCGTGATGGCGATGTCGGGCGGCTTGGCGGCCTCGACCTGCGCCGCGTTCTGGCTGGCCTTTGCGGCCTGCTGCGCCTTGGCCTGGGCTTCGCGGTCCTTGGCCGCAGATCGCACCACCACGTCCGACCCCAGGCTGGGTGCGGATTCGTCGGGGAGGATGATGGTGGCGCGGTCGGCGGTGAGCTTGCCGCGCAGGCTGATCTGGCCTTGCTGCAGCTGCGCCTGCAGCGTGCCCGACACGCTGAGCTGGCGGTCTGCGCGCACCAGCACCTGCAGGGCGCGGGCTTCGGCCTGCAGCGCCATGGTGATGCCCGACAGGCCGCTGGCGCTGGCCGCACCGGCATCGCCCCAGCGGATGCGGCCCGTGGCCGTGAGGGTGCCGCCATCGCGCGGAGCGGCGGTGCGGTTGCCGCTGAAACCGGCGATGCGTGCGCTGCTGCCACGCCCGCCCTGCAGGCTGAATTCGGTGATGTTGAGCTGGTTGCCCTCCAGCGTGGCGCGCAGCCGCCCGTCCTGCAGGTCGACGCCGTCCACCACCGAGCGAACGGCCATGTCGTCGGCACCCAGCGTGCCGGACCAGCGGGGCGCATCGCGCGTGCCCGAAAGCGCTGCGCTGGCGTTGAGCGTGCCGCGCACGCGCCAGCCAGGGGGGGCGAGGGCCGACCACACGCCCACGTCGGGCAGGCGTGCGCGCAGGGTGCCCGCCAGGGGCGCATTGGCAGGCCAGCCAAACGGTGCCGTCGCGGTGGGCAAGGCCAGGCGCGTGCTGGCGGTGGCGTCGATCTCGCCGGCACGCTCGCTGGCCCATTGCAGGCGCGCGCGCAGGGCGTCGCCTTCCAGCGCCACAGACAGCTCGGCCTGGCGCACGCCGGCGGGGGTGCCGGCCTCGGGCACTGAAGGGGCAGTACTGGCGGCTTTTTGCGCGTTCTGCGTGGCTTCGGTGGCGATGGCCGTGGTGGCGCCAGCGCCCGTGCCCTGGCCGCTGCTTTGGACGGCGGTGACGGCGGTCGGGTCGCCCGCCAGGATGCGCAGGTCGCCCCCGGCGCGCCGCAGGCTGGCGCTGGCCCGGGGCGTGCCCGGCTGGGTCGTGTCCACTTTCCACTGGCCGTCCAGCACCAGGGTGGTGGCCAGGCCCATGCGGGCCAGCAGCGGCTGGGCCGCCACACCGGCGGGCGCAGGCTTTGCCCCGGCGCCCAGGCCCAGCGCGTCGACCCAGGCGGTGGGCAGACCCTGCAGTGTGCCTTCGGTTTGCACTGCGGTGCCTGCGGGTGTGAGGGCCACCCTGGCCGGGGACCAGCGCAGTGTGACCTCGCCCGGCGCCGGGCCGCTGAGCCGGGCCTGGCCGGCTGACACCTGAACCGTGGTGCTGCTGGCGGCGCGCGCGGTGGCGATGGACATCGGCTGCGACAGCTGCAGCAGCCAGGGGCCAGGGCGCTGGCCCGGCTGCACCTGCAGGCCCAGGCTGCTCACCTGCAGCTGCCACCGGCCTGCACCCGCCACACCGCCGGACACGCGCGCCTGCACGGTGGTGCGCAGGGGCTCGGGCGAAGCGGTGCGGGCCTCGCCGTTGAGCGTGAGCGCGGCCTGCGCGAGCGTGCCCGACAACTCGGCAGAGACGCCGCGCAGCGCAATGGCTTGGGGCGGGGCGACCGCGGTGCCCGAAGCACGGGCAGATGCTGGGGTGGAGGTGGGTGCGGGCGCTGCTGCGGGTGCCGCTGCGCGTGATTCCGCCGGCAGGCTCAGGTCCAGCTGCGAGGCCGAGAGCTGGGCCTGCAGCTCGAACAGGGGGTGGGTGCGGGGCAGCGCGGAGCCTGCGGCGGCGGCCTGCAGCTGGTCTGCGGCGGCCTGCCAGCCCCCCTTCCAGCGGGCGCGGAGCTGCACGGCCCCCTTGGCGCTGCTGCCGCGCAAGGCCTCTTGCGCGCGCGGGCCCACCCACGGCAGGGTGGTGATCCAGCGCATGGCGCGATCGGCGTCGCTGGCTTGCAGCTGCAGCTCTCCGGTACCGGCGTGCGGCGCTGCCTGGCCGCTGGCACGCAGCGTGGCGCCGGGCACGGTGACGGCCACCTGCCCTTGGGCAGAGCGGGCGCCCAGTGCAATGCGCAGCTGGGTGGCCTCGACACGGGCCTGCATGGCGTCGAGCAGCAGGCGGTCGATGGTCAGCATGGCGCCCGTGCCGGTGCTGGTGCCCGCAGGCGATGCTGCGGCCGGCTGCCACAGGCCCCGTGCCGTGAAGGTGTTGATGCGCAAGGGTGCCGTCGCGCCCGCAGCCCGCGCCCCGCGCTCGCTGCCGGACGTGCGCAGGTCGGCGCTGAAGCGCACACCGTCGCCCTCCGACTGTGACCGAGACTGCGCCTGCAGGCGGCCCGACAGCGGTGCGGCGGCCATGGCGCTGTGTAGGGCGTCGGGGCGAATGCCGCGCAGGTCGGCGCGGCCCTCCAGTGCGCCGGTGGCGGGCGTGTAGCGGCCCTGCAGCGCTGCGCTGCCCGAGCCCGCGCTGGCCGTGGCGGCGGGCACGTCCCAGCGCGTGCCATCGTAGGTGGCGCTGCCTTGCAGCGCGGCCAGCGGCAGGCGGGACCGGTCCCAAGGGCCGGGCAGGTCGTTGCGCAGGTCGGCCTGCAATGCCCAGCCACCGGGCGCGGGCGTGGGGCCGGCCTGCACCGTGCCGTGCAGACGGGTGAGCGGCGCCCGCGGCCACAGTGCCGCGAGATCGAGGGCGCGCAACGTGGCGGTGGCCGACTGCAGCGGCTGCGGGGCCCAGGGCGAGAGCGTGGCCAGCACCTCGGCCTGCATGGCCTCGGTGGCAGGGGCGGGCGTCTGCTGCGCGGATGCGGAAGCGGAAGCTGCGGTAGCAGGCGCAGTTGGCGGCGCCATGGAAGCCTCGCCGGTCAACGGGCGGATGCGGGCCTGCAGCTGCAGCCGGGCCGCCGCCGTGGCCAGCGTGCCCTGCAGCGTGGCTTGGGCGCCCACCTGCAGGGGCGCGGTGCGCGTGCTGCCGGGGACGGCGGTTTCCAGCGTGCCGTTCACCTGGGCCGAGAGCGCCATGGGCGACCGGGCCTGCAAGGTCGCGCGGGCGTTGTAGCGGCCCTGGGCCAGGGCCACCTGGCCGATGTTGAGCCGGTGTTCTGCGCCGTCGAAGTGGTAGTCGCCCTCCAGGTCCAGCACCTGCACGGCGGGGGCGCCGGCCCACTGGATCTCGTCCACGCGAAAAGGCACGCTGACCTGCAGGGGCAGCACCAACTGCTCGATCGGTACGGCAGGCGCGGACGGCTGCGGTGGCTCGGTGGGCTGGGGCGTGATCAGGATGCGGGCGGCGTGGATCTGTCCCAGCTCCAGGCGCCGCTGCAGCAGCGGCACCAGCTGCCAGCCCAGGCGAATGTCCGTGGCCTCCACGGTGAGCGCCGGGCTGCTCCAGCGCAGCCAGCCGATCTGGCCGCCGCTGCGCAGCGATCCGGTGACGTCGCGGCTTTCGAGCTGCTGCTCGGCGGGCAGGTATTGGGCCGCGCGCGCCAGCGCCGCCGCCAGCGAGGTGTTGCTGCCTGCCCACCACCACAGCGCCGCCGCGCCGGCCAGCACCAGGGCCACCACCGCCACCAGCAGCCAGCCCGCTGCACGCGCTGCGCGGCGCAGGCGCTGGCGCTGGCGCGGGGCACGCCGTGCCGACGAGGACCCTGCGCTGAAGTCGGGCGAAGCGGCGCGTGGCACCGATGGCCGGGATGGCGGTGGGCTCTGCGTTGCCATCAGAAGCTGAACCCCAGGCGCAGGTGCAGCCGCACCTCTTTGGTCTTCACGCCGTAGGCCAGGTCGGCCTGCAGCGGGCCCACAGGGCTGCGCCAGCGCATGCCGGCGCCCACGCCCACACGCGGGTCGAGGTCGCCTGCGCGGTCCGCCACGGCGCCCGCGTCCACGAACAGGGTGCTCTCCCAGTCGGTCATCTCGCCCTTGTAGACGATGGGGCGCTGCCATTCGACGCTGCCCACGGCCAGGTAGCGGCCGCCGTAGAGCTGGCCGTTGTCGGTGCGGGCGCCAATGGTGCGATAGCCGTAGCCGCGCACCGTGGTGTCGCCCCCGGTCAGAAACAGCTGCGTGGCGGGCACCTGCGCGGCACCGCGCGCGAACACCGCGCCCGCCTCGGCGCGCAGCGCGATGCGGGCGTTGCGGCCGATGCCGGCGTCATCCTGCACACGGCCCGCAGGGATGAAGGACTGCCAGCGCACCAGCGTGCGCACGAACGGGTCGCGCTCGGGCCGCAGCGTGGTGCCCAGGCCCAGCTCCAGCGCCACCCCGTGGCCGCGCGTGGGGGCGGTGAGGCTGTTGAAATAGCGGCCCGTCCAGCCGTAGTTGACGCTGATGGCCGTGCTGGAGCTGGACGCCAACTGGGCGCTCGCGGCCAGGCCCTGGCTGCGCGCGTAGTCATACTGCAGAAAGTAGTTGCGGTCGATGTGCTGCGTGCTCTTGCTGCGGCCATAGCGCAAGCGCCCGCTGTTCACGTCGTAGTCGCCCGTAGCCTCGCGCTGCAGCTGCGCACCGGTGAACCAGCGCCAGCCGCGGTTGTCGGGCAGGGCCGTCCACTCGGTGTTGGCCAGCTTGGTTTCGCGGTCCAGCGAGAGCTTGCTCACCGCGCGCCAGCCCAGCACGGGCATCTGGTTGTGGATGTGCTCCAGCGACAGTCGCGCGCCGCTGTCGGTGGAAATGCCGGGGCCGAGCACGATCTTTTGCAGCGGCGCCTCGCGCACCTGCGCCACCACGGGGGCGGCCTGTGGGTCGCTGCCTTCCGTGTTCAGCGTGAGAAACACCGCGTCGTAATAGCCGCTGCTGGCCAGGCGCAGCTGCGCGTCCAGCATCGCTGCCTCGTCATAGATGGCGCCGATGGGCAGGCGGGCCAGGCGGCGCGCGCCGTCGGGGTCGTAGCGCTGGCTGCCTTCCACGCGCAGCGCGCCGAAGCGGTACGCGGGCCCGGTGTCGTAGGTCACGCTCAGCCCCGCCTGGTGGGTGTCGGCATCCACTTCGGCACGGCTGTTGGCAATGCGCGCCGTGGGGTAGCGGCGCACCTGCAGCTGGCGCAGCCCTGCCGACTTGGCGCTGTCCCACGCCGACTGGGTGAACGGCTGGCCCGGGGGCAGGGACCAGTTGCGCTCCACGCGCCGCAGCTGGCGGGCCCGGCCCTCGGCGTCGGTGGTGTCTGCCGGGTCTGAAAACGACACATCGGCCGTGGCAATGCGGGTCTGCGGGCCGGACTGCACGGTGACCACCACCTTGCGCGGGGTGGTGGGGTGCTCCGGTGTTTCCACCAGTTCCACCGTGATCGTGGGCGCAAAGTAGCCCAGGGTGCCCAGCAGCTCACGGGCGTTGGCGTCGACCGCACCCAGCAGGCGCTGCAGCTCGCTGGCCTGCAGGTCGGGCAGGTTGCGAAACCGCTGAATCTCCAGGTGCCGCTCCAGCGTGTCGCGCACGGTGTCGGGGGCGCGCACTTCCACGGCAAACGCGGGCGTGGCCGATTCCTCGATCACAGGAGCGTTGGCATCGTTCGCCACCTCGCCCTGGCCTTCGCCGCGCTGGGGCAACAGGCTGCAGCCTTGCAGGCCCAGCGCGCCGAAAAGCAGCAACGCCGACCAGAGGGTCGGCGTTGGTACGGAAACTGGTGGATGGCGCAGGAGGCGGGTGAGCACGGCAGGATGATGTCAGGGATGGAGGGCAGCCAAGGGGTGCAGTATGCACCTGGGAGCCAGCGCGGCAAAAAGGCATCGAAGCGAAGCGCGCTAACCTGGGATTGTGGGGTGCTACCGATGCGCCTTCTGCCGCGAGGGCTTCTGGTCACTATGCCCTGAAACCACGCCTGTTCTTGTCGGACAGTGCCCCGCATTGCGGGCCCGCAGTGCAGCCTACTTGGACAGCAGCCGCATGGTCTCTTCAAGCCCCTTGAGCGACAGCGGATACATGCGGTTGCCCAGCAGCTGCTGGATGATGCTGATGCTCTGGCGGTACTGCCACACGCCCTGGGGCTCGGGGTTGATCCACGCGTGCTTGGGAAAGGCGTGCGTGAGCCGCTGGATCCATTCCGCGCCGGGCTCTTCGTTGTTGTATTCCACGCTGCCGCCGGGCTGCAGGATCTCGTAGGGGCTCATGGTGGCGT
This sequence comes from Paracidovorax sp. MALMAid1276, assembly GCF_049198005.1. NCBI lineage: Bacteria > Pseudomonadati > Pseudomonadota > Betaproteobacteria > Burkholderiales > Comamonadaceae > Paracidovorax > Paracidovorax sp. MALMAid1276. The sequence continues at coordinate 71,730 of NZ_JBMIRS010000242.1, forward strand.
CGCCCACGAAGATGAGTTTGTAGTCCTTGTTGTACTTGCGGATGATGTCCCAGGTCGGGAACTTCTCGGCAAAGCGGCGGCGGTTGTTCTTCCACATGTAGTCGTACACGCAGTTGTGGAAGTAATAGAACTCCAGGTGCTTGAACTCCGTCTTCACGGCGCTGAAGAGTTCCTCCACGCGCTGGATGTGCTCGTCCATGGTGCCGCCCACGTCCATCAGCAGCAGCACCTTCACGTTGTTGTGCCGCTCCGGCACCATCTTGATGTCGAGGTAGCCCGCGTTGGCCGCGGTGCTGCGGATGGTGTCGGGCAGGTCCAGCTCCAGGTCGTGCCCTTCGCGCGCAAACTTGCGCAGGCGGCGCAGCGCCACCTTGATGTTGCGCGTGCCCAGCTCCTGCTGGTCGTCATAGTCCTTGTACGCGCGCTGCTCCCACACCTTCACCGCACTCTTGTTCTTGCCCGCGCCGCCAATGCGCACGCCCTGCGGGTTGTAGCCGCCGTGGCCGAAGGGGCTGGTGCCGCCGGTGCCGATCCACTTGTTGCCGCCCTCGTGGCGCTCTTTCTGTTCTTCGAGGCGCTTCTTCAGCGTCTCCATCAGCTCGTCCCAGCCCATCTTCTCGATGGCGGCCTTCTGCTCGGGCGTGAGTTCGTTCTCCAGGATCTTGCGCAGCCAGTCGGCCGGGATCTCCTTGGTGAAATCGGCCACCATCTCCACGCCCTTGAAGTACGCGCCGAACGCCCGGTCGAACTTGTCGTAGTGCTTCTCGTCCTTGACCAGCGTGAGGCGCGAGAGGCTGTAGAAATCGTCCAGGCTCCATGCGTCGTCCGACTTGGGGCCCACCACGCCAGCCTGCAGCGCCTCCAGCAGCGTGAGGTATTCCTTCACGGACACCGGCAGCTTGGCCGAACGCAGGGTGTAGAAGAAGTCGATGAGCATGATATTGGCCTCCAGCGCTTACTGTGTAAGCGTTCGCCGCTCTAAAAGATATAGCAACTGTGCTTTGGCCTCGGGCCATTCGCCTGCGCGCATGCTGTACATCACCGTGTCGCGGATGGTGCCGTCGCGCCGCAGCGCGTGGCCGCGGATCACGCCGTCCTTCTTGGCGCCCAGGCGCTCGATGGCGCGTTGCGAGGCAAAGTTGTAGTTGTCGGTGCGCCAGCCCACCACATGGCAGCCCAGCGTGTCGAACGCGTGGCCCATCATCAACAGCTTGGCCGTGGTGTTGACGTGCGTGCGCTGCACGCTCTGGCGGTACCAGGTGTAGCCGATCTCCACGCGCTTCACGGCAGGCAGGATGTCGTGGAAGCTGGTGGAGCCCAGCACCGTCCCCGTGGCGTCGTCCACCACGGCGAAGGCAAAGCGGTTGCCATCGGCGCGCATCTTGAGCGCGTCCTCGATGTACTTGCGGGTGTTCTCGGGCTCGGGCACCGAGGTGATGCGCAGGGTCCACAGCTCGCCATCGGCGGCGGCCGTACGCAGCCCGTCTTCGTGCGACAGCGCCAGGGGCTCCAGCCGCACGCCTCGGCAGCTGAGGGTGATGGGCTCGACAAAATTCATATCCAGCAATCCATGAGCGATTTCGATACCTGCGATGCGTCAAAAGGGCGCGGACCTGACCAGGGCTCCTGCGCAAGGGCCGCCCCGCCGCGCTAGGAGCGTCCCCCTTCCCGAATGGCGCAGCCGTTCGAGAGAAGGGGGAAGGCGCGACGCGCCTCAGGGGGATGTCATCTATTTCTTTGGTTCATGAAGACGAGCTTTTCAAACAGGCTCACATCCTGTTCGTTCTTCAGCAGCGCCCCCACCAGCGGCGGCACGGCCACCTTGTTGTCGGCGCTTTGCAGGGCCGTGAGGGGGATGTCCTCGGCCACCAGCAGCTTGAGCCAGTCGATCAGTTCGCTGGTGGACGGCTTCTTCTTGAGGCCCGGCAGGTTGCGCACGTCATAGAAGGTCTTCATCGCCACGCTGAGCAGCTCGCTCTTGAGCGTGGGGAAGTGCACGTTGATGATCTGCCGCATGGTGTCGGCATCGGGAAACTTGATGAAGTGAAAGAAGCAGCGGCGCAGGAAGGCGTCGGGCAGCTCCTTTTCGTTGTTGGAGGTGATGAACACCAGAGGGCGGTGCTTGGCCTTGATGAGCTCGCGCGTTTCGTAGCAGTAGAACTCCATGCGGTCGATCTCGCGCAGCAGGTCGTTTGGAAACTCGATGTCGGCCTTGTCGATCTCGTCGATCAGGAGCGCCACAGGCCGGTCGGCCGTGAAGGCCTGCCACAGCACACCCTGCACGATGTAGTTGCGGATGTTCTTCACGCGCTCGGCGCTGTCGCCGTCGTTCAGCTGGCTGTCGCGCAGGCGGCTCACCGCGTCGTATTCGTACAGGCCCTGCTGCGCCTTGGTGGTCGACTTGATGTGCCATTGCAGCAGGGGCATGTCGAGCGCCTGGGCCACTTCCTCGGCCAGCATCGTCTTGCCCGTGCCGGGCTCGCCCTTGATCAGCAGCGGCCGTTGCAGCGTGATGGCGGCATTGACGGCGAGCATGAGGTCCTGGGTGGCGACGTAGTTCTGGGAGCCTTGGAATTTCATGGGGGAAAACACCGGATCGTTGATGAATGGGCTTGACAGGCGCTGGCTATAATCGGCGGTTGATCGGAGCCCAGAGCTGAACTTCCACGAGATTGTGCGCGCAAAATGAACAAAACGCTGACCACGCTATTTGCCCTGGCTGTCGCTTCCGTGACCGCTGTCTCCCATGCCCAGGAAGCCAAAGGCGATGTGGAAGCGGGCAAGCAAAAGATCGCCATGTGCATCGGCTGCCACGGCATCCCGGGCTACCAGGCCAGCTTTCCGGAAGTGCACAAGGTGCCCATGATCTCGGGCCAGAGCGGCAAGTACATTGCAGCCGCACTCACCGCCTACCAGAAGGGCGAGCGCAAGCACCCCACCATGCGCGGCATCGCTGAATCGCTCACCGAGCAGGACATCGCCGATGTCTCTGCCTATTACGAACAACACGGCAAGACCAGCGCCGAGCTGGCCGCCAAGCCCAAGCGCGAGCCCAGCGTGCAAGTGGCCGCACTGCTGCAAAAGGGCGCCTGCGTGTCCTGCCATGGCGAGAACTTCGCCAAGCCCATCGACCCGTCGTACCCCAAGATCGCTGGCCAGCACGCAGACTATCTGTTCGTGGCGCTCAAGTCGTACAAGGTCGAGAAGAACAACAACCTGGGCCGCAGCAACGCCATCATGGCCGGCGTCGCCAAGCAGTTCACCAATGCCGAGCTGAAGGCACTGTCGAACTATCTGGGCAGCATCGAAGGCGACCTGCACGTGGTGCCGCAATCGCGCTTCCGCTGAACGACAGCCCCTCGCTCAAAGCACAAAGCCCGCTCACTGCGGGCTTTGTGCTTTGAGGATTCCGGGCTTTGAATGTAAATTGGCGCAAGCGCTTGTCCATCAAGCGCTGATAGCTATAAAAATAATAGCAATCAGGCAGCGTATGGCCTCACACTGAGGTGCGTCAGTCCCGCGTTGCGCGCCGCTGCACGCACGCAATGTACGCGTCGCCGTCGGGTGGGCGGCCGGCGCGCTGGCTCTCCCACAGCATCTCGCCCAGACAGTCCATCGCGGCGTGGTGCGCGTCGTGCAAAGAGTCGAGCCGCGCGGTCAGCAGCTCCACCGCCTGGCGGATGCCACGTGGCTGGTCGATGCTGCACTGCTCGCTGATCGACAGGTGCATCGACAGGTGCAGAAACGGGTTGGTCTGGCCCGGCGCTTCGCCATAGTTGCGCGTGACCGCCGCCTCGGCGTCCGACAGATCGTTGTGGTACTCGGGGTGCTCGGCGATCCACAGGCTGGCCAGGGTTTCGATGGCCTCCATGGGGGCGCCGCTCTGCGTCTTGGCGTGCACGCCGCAGAGGAATCGGCGCACGTCGGCTTGGGAGGGGCTGAACATGGGGCGAGAGCGTAGCACGCAGCCTGTGGCGCAGTGCGTGTGGGGTCGGGGGCGGCCGCAGGCCGCCTTCGCAAATTCAGCGGGCACGCTACGCAGCGCTGCGGCGGCGTCCTACGCCGCAGCCCAAGGCGCCCGTCTACAGTGGCGTGGCGCAACGACGAGGGCCGGGTTCTTTGCGCAACGCAACTTCCATCCAATCATTTTTATCCACGTCCTCCCGCTCTTGCAGCGGCCCGGTTGTTGGGGAGAACTGTCATGACTGCAATGCGAATCGTAGGTGTCCTGCTGCTGGTGCTGGGCCTGGCGGGCTTCCTCACCGGAGGCTTCAGCTTCACCAAGGACACGACCCAAGCCAAGCTCGGCCCGCTCGAACTCACGGTGAAGGAAAAGGAATCGGTCAACGTGCCCCAGTGGCTCAGCCTGGGCGCCATGGTGCTGGGTGGCGTTGTGCTGGTGCTGGGTTTCCGCCGCAACTAAGCGCTGGACGATTCCTCAAGGCGCCATTTGCGCGCCTGGCGGGAGAGTGAAGAGACGGCACAATGGCCGCTTTTTCACTCTCCCGCTGCATTTTTGCAGCGGCCGTTCCATGCGAATCCTCCTGGCCGAAGATGAGCCCGAACTTGCGACCTGGCTGGTACGCGCCTTGCAACAGGCCGACTTTCAAGTGGACTGGGTGGACGACGGGCGCATGGTGCGCCGCAGCCTCAAGGCCACGCGGTACGACGCGCTGATTCTGGACCTGGGCTTGCCCGGCCTGGGCGGGCACGATGTGCTGGCCGACCTGCGCGACGCGGGCCACACACTGCCCGTGCTCATCCTCACCGCGCGCGATTCGCTGATGGAGCGCGTAAGCACCCTGCACGAAGGGGCCGACGATTTTCTGGCCAAACCCTTTGAGCTGGCCGAGCTCGAAGCGCGTCTGGTCGCGCTGGTGCGGCGCTCGCGCGGGGGAGAACATCCGCGGCTGGCCTGCGGGCCGCTGGCGTACGACCCCGGCACGCGCCAGTTCACGCTCGACCATCAGCCGCTGGCCCTCACGCCGCGTGAGCACGCCGTTCTGCGCGCGCTCATCCAGCGCAGCGGCGAGCCCCTGTCCAAGCAGGAGATCATCGAGCGCGTGTTCAGCGACGAGCAGGACGTGAACCCCGAGGTCACCGAGGTGCTGGTGCACCGGCTGCGCAAGCGGCTGGCGCCGTCCACCGTGCAGATCACCACGCTGCGTGGCCTGGGCTATGTGCTGGAGAACGCGGGGTGATCCGCCACAAAGCCCGCGGCCTGCTGGACCGGCTGCACACGCTCAGCCTGCGGCGCACCCTGCTGCTGGTGTTGCTTCCCGGCTTGCTCGGGCTGGCGGCGGTGGAGCTGTGGCTGACCTGGCGCACGGCGCTGGACGCCGCCAACGCGGCCTACGACCGGTCGCTGCTGGGCGCCATCAAGGCCATGGACGCCAACATCTCCACCGCCAGCGGCGGCCTGGGCGTGGAGCTGCCCTACCGCATGCTGGAGTTCTTCGAACTCACAGCCAGCGGGCGCGTGTACTACCGCGTGGCCACCGAGAACGGGCTGGTGGAAATCGGCAACGCCGACCTGCCCGCGCCCCCGCACGAGCTGGTGACCGAGTGGCCGCAGTTCAGCGACGCCGTGTACTACGACACGCCGGTGCGCATCGGCTCGTACGCGCGCTTCATCGACCCGCCGCTCGCGGGCCAGGTGGGCCCTCAGCGCCTGGTCATCCAGGTGGCAGAAACGCTGGAGTCGCGCCAGGCGTTCACGCGGGTGCTGGTGCTGCAGGCCCTGGCGCGGGATGTGCTGCTGGTGGTGGCGGCCATGGGCGCCATGGTGCTGATCGTGGGCTGGGCGCTGCGGCCGCTGCAGCGGCTGCGCAGCGGCGTGCAGTCGCGCTCGGCGCTGGACCTCACCCCCGTGTCCACCCATGGCATACCGGCCGACGTGCGGCCGCTGGTGGAGGCCATCAACCACCATGTGGAGCGCAACCGACAGCAGGCGCAGGCGCACCGGCAGTTTGTGGACGACGCCTCGCACCAGCTGCGCACACCGCTCACCACGCTGGCCACGCAGGTCAGCTTTGCGCTGCGCGAGACCGACGTGCAGGAGCAGCGGCGCGCGCTGGCAGCCATCAAGCAGCAGCTCGATGAAACCGTGCGCCAGACCAACCAGATGCTGGCCCTGGCGCGCGCCGACAGTGCTGCAGGCACCGAGGCCGCCGCCGAGCCGGTGGACCTGAACGCCCTGGCGCAGGAGGTGGCCCGCAAGTGGTGGAGCGACGCCCGCGAGCGCGGCCTGGACCTGGGCCTGGAGCCTGCGCCGCAGCCCGCCTGGGCCCAGGCGCACGCCGCGCTGCTGAAAGAAGCGCTGTCCAACCTGTTGCACAACGCCCTGCGCTACACGCCGCGCGGCGGGCAGGTGACGGTGAGCGTGCGCACCCAGGCCGACTGTGTGGCGGTGATGGTGGAGGACACGGGTCCTGGCGTGACCGAGGATGAGATGGCGCGGCTGGGTGAGCGGTTCTACCGTGCCAGCGGCGCCCGCCTGCCGGGCACGGGGCTCGGGCTCGCCATCGTCAAATCGGTGGTGGAGCGGCACGGCGGCCAGCTGCGGTTTGCGCCGGGCGCTACCGGGCAGGGCCTCTGCGTGAGCCTCTGTCTGCCGCCGATGGCCGTTGCGGCCCCGGCGATGGCTTCCTCCAAAGCACCGGGTTTACCCTGAAATTCTGGCCGTTTTGCTGAAAGCGGTTTGAAAGTCGCCGCTCGATACAGTGCCTCGCACCGGTCGGCCTGCGTGGACCGCGCAGCCCGTGCAAGGCCTGCCGACCGGACACACACTTTTCAGGAGACGATCCCATGAACCGCAAGTTTTCCTTCCTGTCTTTTGCCCTGCCGCTCGTGCTGGCCTGCGCCGCCACCACCGCTGTGGCCGGCCCGCTGGACAAGCCCGAGTGCGTCGCCCCCGCCAAGCCCGGCGGCGGTTTTGACCTGACCTGCAAGCTCGTGCAGTCGGGCCTCATGGAAGGCAAGCACATCAGCGATGCCATGCGCATCTCGTACATGCCGGGCGGCATCGGCGCGGTGGCCTACAACGCCATCGTGGCGCAGCGCCCGGCCGAGTCCAACACGCTGGTGGCGTTCTCGGGCGGCTCTCTGCTCAACCTGGCGCAGGGCAAGTTTGGCCGCTACAACGAGAACGACGTGCGCTGGCTGGCCGCCATCGGCACGGACTTTGGCGCCGTCGTGGTGGCCGACAAGTCCCCGTTCAAGACCTTGCAGGACCTGATCGCCGCTGTGAAGGCCGACCCCACCAAGGTGGTGTTCGGCGCGGGCGGCACCGTGGGCAGCCAGGACTGGATGAAGGCCGCGCTCACCGCGCGCGCTGCAGGGCTCAACCCCAAATCCATGCGCTTCGTGGCCTTTGAAGGCGGCGGCGAAGCGCTGACCGCGCTGCAGGGCGGCCACGTGCATGTGTATTCGGGCTACGCGTCCGAGGCCGAAGAACAGATCAAGGCCGGCGCCAAGATCCGCGTGCTGGCCGTGATGGCCGACAAGCGCCTCGAAGGCGGCCTGGCCCAGGTGCCCACCGCCAAGGAGCAAGGCCTGGACATCGAATGGCCCATCATCCCCGGCTTCTACGTGGGCCCCAAGGTGAGCGATGCCGACTACAAGGTCTGGCAGGACACCTTCAACCGCATGCTGGCCACGCCCGCCTTTCAAAAGCTGCGCGCGGAGCGCGGCCTGTTCCAGTTCGCCCTCACTGGCGCTGAGCTGGACGCGTACGTGAAAAAGCGTGTGGGCGACTACCGCACGCTGGCCGCCGAGTTCGGCCTGAACGTCAGCAAGTAAACCGTTCCCCCAATCATTCGCGCCGCTTGCCAGCAGCCGCCTGGGCTTTGTGCCCGGGCGCAGCTGCGGCTGCCGCATGAGGAGAAACCACATGAGTGATCGCATTCTGGGCGCCGTGGCCGTGGCCGTGGGCGCCAGCATGGCCTGGGCCGCCCACGGCTACGCGGCCGAGATTTCTTACGAACCGGTGGGGCCGCGTGCCTTTCCACTGCTGCTGTCGGCCTTCATGGTGGCGGCGGGTGCGTGGCTGGTGGTGCGCCCCGGCGCGGCAGCGGCCACGCATTCGCCCGCTGAGGACGCATCGGTCAACCGCTGGCAGCACCTGAAGCCGCTGGCGCTGGCCCTGGCAGCCATCGCCGTGTATGTGGCGCTGTTCCAGTGGCTGGGCTTTCCGCTGGCCACCGCGCTCATGGCACTGCCCGTGGGCATGGCATTTGGCGGCACGTGGCGCCAGTCGCTGGCCGGTGGCGTGGGCCTGGGTGTGGTGCTGTACCTGATGTTCGACAAGCTGCTGGACGTGATCTTGCCCACCGGCCTGCTGGCCTTCATCTTCGGGGGGCGGTGAGATGGATACGCTGCAATACCTCTTCTCCGGCTTTGGTGTGGCGCTCACGCCCGCCAACCTGCTGGTGGCCGCGCTGGGGGCCTTCATCGGCACCGTGGTGGGCATGCTGCCGGGCCTCGGGCCCATCAACGGTGTGGCCATCCTGATGCCGCTGGCGTTTGCGCTCAAGCTGCCGCCCGAGACGGCGCTCATCCTGCTGGCCGCCGTGTACATGGGCTGCGAATACGGCGGCCGCATCTCGTCCATTTTGCTCAACGTGCCCGGCGATGCCGGCGCCATCATGACGGCGCTCGATGGCTACCCCATGGCCCGCAAGGGGCTGGGCGGCGTGGCGCTGTCGATCTCGGCCTGGGCCTCGTTCGTGGGGTCGCTGGTGGCCACGGCGGGCATCGTGCTGTTTGCGCCGCTGCTCGCGCGCTGGGCGCTGGCCTTCGGCCCGGCCGAGTACTTTGCGCTGATGTGTTTTGCGTTCGCGTGCATCACAGGCCTGATGGGCGATGCGCCCATGAAAGCGGTGCTGGCCGCCGTCATCGGCCTGTCGCTGTCCACCGTGGGGCTGGACTCCAACTCGGGCGTATACCGCTTCACCGGCGACAGCGTGCACCTGTCCGACGGCATCCAGTTCATCGTGGTGGTGATCGGCGTGTTCTCGGTCAGCGAGATCCTGCTGATGCTGGAGCAGCACCATCGCAACGAAGGCATCATCCAGGTCACCGGCCGCACGCTGTTCAACGTGAAGGAGCTGCTGCAGACCGGCTGGGGCACGCTGCGCTCGGCCGTGGTGGGCTTTGTGGTGGGCGTGTTGCCCGGTGCGGGCGCCACCATTGCCAGCGCCATGACGTATTCCATGGAGAAGCGCATCGCGGCGGCGGACGGCCGCTTCGGCGAGGGCGACATCCGCGGCGTGACGGCCCCCGAAGCGGCCAACAACGCCTCGGCCGCCGGCTCGTTCGTGCCCATGCTCACGTTGGGCGTGCCTGGCTCGGGCACCACGGCGGTGATGGTGGGCGCGCTGTCGCTCTACAACATCACGCCCGGCCCCGCGCTGTTCACGCAGAACCCCACGCTGGTCTGGGGGCTGATCGCTTCGTTGTTCATCGCCAACGTGATGCTGCTGTTCATCAACATTCCCATGGTGGGCGTGTTCACCCGCGTGCTGCGCCTGCCCAACTGGCTGCTGGTGCCGGGCATTCTGGCCGTGAGCGCGGTGGGTGTGTACTCGGTGCACGCCACCACGTTCGACCTGCTGCTGATGGCCGGCTTTGGCGTGGTGGGTTACCTGCTGCGCAAGCAGGGCGTGCCCATGGCGCCGCTGATCCTGGGCTTTGTGCTGGGCGACATGATGGAGCAGAACCTGCGCCGCGCGCTGTCCATCACCAACGGCGAGCTGGGCATCCTGGTGGAAAGCCCCATCTCCATCGCCCTGTGGATCGGCGCGGCCGCCATGGTGTCGGTGCCGCCCCTGCTGCGCCTGCTGGCGCGCAAGAAGCGCGGCACTGGCGTGGCCGCTGCTGCGTAAGCGGGCGCGGCCAGCCCGCGCGTCATCCGGCAGTCCCTGAGCCCGCCTTGCGCGGGCTTTTTTGGATGGAGCCGATCAGTGCCCCGGCGCACCCATCATGCGCGAGATGATGCGTGCCGCGCGCAGCAGCGCAGGCAGCATCTGCTCGCGCATCAGCGCCTCGCTGGTGCGGTTGGCCTGGCCGCTGATGTTGAGTGCCGCCACCGTGCGGCCCGTGCGGTCGGTGAGCGGCGCGGCGATCGAGATCAGGCCTTCCTCCAGCTCCTGGTTCACCAGGCACCAGCCCTGCGCACGCGCGGTGCGGATGCGCGCTAGCAGCTCGGCCAGGTCCGTCGTGGTGTGTTCGGTGTAGCGCGGCAGCGGCACCGGGGCCAGGCGGGCCTGCAGTTCGTCGTCGGGCAGGGCGGCCAGCAGCACGCGGCCCATGGACGTCCAGGGCGCGGGCAGGCGCGAGCCCACACCCAGGTTGGTGCGCATGATCTTGTGCGTGGGCACGCGCAGCACATAGACGATGTCCAGGCCGTCCAGCACGGCGGCCGATGACGACTCGCGCACCTCTTCCACCAGGTCCTCCATCACCGGCTCGGCCAGGTTCCAGATGGGCAGCGACGAGAGGTACGCAAAGCCCAGGTCCAGGATGCGCGGGCTCAGGCGAAACAGCTTGCCGTCCGTCTCCACATAGCCCAGCGTCTGCAGCGTGAGCAGGATGCGGCGCGCGCCTGCGCGCGTGAGGCCCGTTTGCGCGGCGACCTCGCTCAAGGTCTGTTGCGGCGTGGACGCACTGAACGAGCGGATCACCTCCAGCCCGCGTGCGAACGACTGAACATAGCTGTCGCTGGGTTTGGGGTCGGCGGTGGGGTCTTTGGCGTCGGGGGCTTGGGAATTCATACGTATGCCAACTATAATTCTTTAAGCGAACATTTGTTCTATATGCGAACAAATTTCGAAGAGACAAGAAGCACAGAACCAGTCACAAGAAAGCGTTGCAATGATCAACAAGGTGGTGGACTCGGTGGCCCAGGCCCTGCAGGGGGTGAAGGATGGTGCCACGGTACTCATAGGCGGGTTTGGCACGGCCGGGATTCCGGGCGAACTGATCGACGGGCTGATCGCGCACGGGGCGCGCGACCTCACGGTGGTGAACAACAACGCGGGCAACGCCGACCACGGCCTGGCGGCGCTGCTCAAGGCGGGCCAGGTGCGCAAGATCATCTGCAGCTTTCCGCGCCAGGTGGACAGTTATGTGTTCGACGACCTCTACCGCAGCGGCAAGCTGGAGCTGGAACTCGTGCCCCAGGGCAACCTGGCCGAGCGCCTGCGCGCAGCGGGTGCCGGCATCGGCGCCTTTTTCTGCCCCACGGCCCATGGCACGGAGCTGGCCGCAGGCAAGGAGACGCGCGAGATCAACGGCAAGCACTACGTGCTGGAGTACCCCATCCACGGCGATGTGGCGCTGATCAAGGCCGAGCAGGGCGACCGCTGGGGCAACCTGACCTACCGCATGTCCGCCCGCAACTTCGGCCCCGTCATGGCCACCGCCGCCAAGACCACCATCGCCACCGTGCACGAGGTCGTCACGCTGGGCGCGCTGGACCCGGAAGCCATCGTCACCCCAGGCATCTATGTGACCCACGTCGTCAAGATCGACCGCACGGCCACCCAGGCCGGCGGCTTCAAGAAATCTGCCTGAAATTCGAATGAAATTGGCTTACAGCGCAGAAGGGATAAGCGTGAGCAGCTATCAAAAACGTAGTAAAGACGAGTTGGCAAAACGCGTGGCGCAAGACATCCACGACGGCGCCTACGTCAACCTGGGCATCGGCCAGCCCACCCTGGTGGCCAACCACATCCCGGCGGGCCGCGAGGTCATCCTGCAAAGCGAAAACGGCATCCTGGGCATGGGCCCTGCGCCCGCTGCGGGGTTGGAGGACTACGACCTCATCAACGCGGGCAAGCAGCCCGTCACGCTGCTGCCCGGCGGCGCATACTTTCACCACGCCGACAGTTTCGCGATGATGCGCGGCGGGCACCTCGACATCTGCGTGCTGGGCGCGTTCCAGGTCAGCGCCACCGGCGACCTGGCCAACTGGAGCACGGGCGAGCCCGGTGCCATCCCCGCCGTGGGCGGCGCCATGGACCTGGCCATCGGCGCCAAGCAGACCTGGGTGATGATGGACCTGCTGACCAAGCAGGGCGCCAGCAAGATCGTCACGCAATGCAGCTACCCGCTCACCGGTGTCGCGTGCGTGAAGCGCATCTACACCGATCTGTGCACACTGGCCTGCACGCCCACCGGGCTGCAGCTCATCGACACAGTGCCCGGCCTGTCGCTGGCCGAGCTGGAGCAACTGGTGGGCCTGCCCATCCGTGCTGCAGACGCCTGATGAGTAGTCATCACGCAACCACACCCCGCCCGTACGGGCTGAGCCTGTCGAAGC
>NZ_JBMIRS010000125.1:0-1134 GCF_049198005.1 Paracidovorax sp. MALMAid1276
TGAAATCGGGCGATTGGACGCCTCGGCTGCTTGCATGGGCATGCGCCCATGCGGCGCACCCGGCGCATCCACTCATCCCGATTGCACTCCAATGCGATCTTCAAAAAGACATTGAACAGGCTCTGAGACCGAACCAAGGAGCTTCCATGTCCGCAGGAGATTGGAAAGACATGTACGCCGCCGCCGTGGCGGGCGACCTGGCGCTGGTGCGCCACCACATCGATGCGGGCGTGAACCCCAACTACCAGCATCCCGAAATTCTGTGCACCCCGCTGGTGGCCAGCCTCATCCATGGGCACGGCGACATTGCCCACTACCTGCTGGCGCATGGGGCCGATCCACAACTGCGCTCCGACTTTGACGACATGACGCCGCTTGCGGCCGCGCGCCGCCACCAGCGCACCGAGTTCATCGCATTGCTGCAGGCGCAGGGCGCCAAGGATGAGCGCAAACCCTTCTGGTGGCGCTGGCTGCCGGTGTAAGCGAACAGTCGGTAGAGCCCGCGCGCCCCAAGCCCGCGGCCGCCGTGCAAGGGCCGCCCCGCCGCATGGGCGGCGTCCCCCCTTCGGGCGGAAGGCGCTCAGCGCCTCAGGGGGGGCTTCCTTCCTTCGCGCGCATCTTGGCGGCAATGTATTCGCCGTGGGTCACGTGCAGCAGGCCCGCCACCTTGCTGATGGTGTGGTTCTCGTTGGCGTCGATGTGCGCATCGGCATAGGCCACCTGCCACATGGACTCGACCAGGCGGATCTTCTGGTCCTGCGTGAAATGCTCGTTCAGGCTGCTGGTGAAGCGCTGGTAGTCGTACGCTGTTTTCGAGGTGGTCACGGCCAGTTCCAAGAGGCGCTGCACTTCGTCGTCGGCCAGCGCAAACTTGCTGCGCAGCGCGCTCACCATGGCCGTGCGTTCGGCCTCGTCCATCGATCCCTCGGCCCGCACCACTTCCACCAGCAGCACCGCCGCCGCCAGCTGCACGGCGTGCGCGCGCTCTGCGGGCGACTGGGTGGGGGTGGGCTGGGTGAAGCTGTCGAACAGGTCTTTGAGGGTGCGGAGCATGGGCGTGTGGGTTTGGCAGGTGGAAGAGCCTGTTCAATGTCTTTTTGGAGTCGCACAAGGTCCTTGCCGGGATGGGATGCC
>NZ_JBMIRS010000246.1:0-24187 GCF_049198005.1 Paracidovorax sp. MALMAid1276
GCTTCGACAAGCTCAGCCCGAACGGATGGGGGAGGCGCCCCGGCTTCGACAGGTTCAGCCCGAACGGATGGGGAGGCGTCCCGGCTTCGACAGGCTCAGCCCGAACGGGTGGGGAGGCGTCCAGGCTTCGACAAGCTCAGCCCGAACGGATGGGGGAAGGCGCCCCGGCTCCTGGAACCCATCGCCTGTGGCTCCGCCGATTCAGTACCGCCCCGCCTGATACCGCTGCCCCAGCACCCCCTGCAGCGTTTGCACCACCGAGAACGCCTCCTTGAGGTGGCTGCGCTCGAAGTTGGACAGCTCCTCCAGCGCAAGGAAGTTGTCGGGGGCCTGGCTCTGCGCCATCTGCCGGGCCTGGTGCGCGATGCGCAGGCGGGACAGAAACTCCAGCGCTTCGCGCAGGTCGCGTGCGCTCTGTGGGCTGACTTCGCCGCTGCGCGAGGACTGCTCCAGCCGGTCGTGCGTGTTCACGGCGGCCAGGCCGCCGGCCAGGGCATAGATGCGTGCCAGGTCCACGATGGGCACGATGCCGTTGTGCTTGAGGTCGATGGTGCCCGCGTTTTCGCCGCCGCGGATGCGGGTGATGGTGCCGAACAGGCCCAGCGGCGGGCGGTGCTTGAGCGCGTTGCCCACCATCAGCGCAAGGAACAGGCTGTTGCCCCGCGTGCGCTGCAGCACCTCGTGGCGCAGCGATTCCAGCAGCTCGGTCTTGCCGTGGATGGCGCGCAGGTCGAAGAACACGCAGGTCAGCATCAGCGCCATGGGGTCGGGCTTGTCCACCCATTGGCGGAAGTATTCGGCCCAGCGGTGGCGTGGCTGGCGCCACTTGTCGGTCATGGCCATGATCTCGCCGGGGCAGTGGATGTATCCGCAGGCGGCCAGCCCGTCGCACACGAAGCGCGAGAAGGCGCGGAAGTATTCGCCGTGCGCGGCTTCGTCATAACGGTCGTCCAGCACCAGGCAGTTGTCCTGGTCGGACTTGGCGGTCTGTTCGCTGCGCGCCTGTGATCCGGCAGCCACCCAGACATAGTCCACCGGGGCCGGGCCCAGCTGGGCTTCGGCCAGGTGGATCAGCCGGGTGGTCAGTGCGTCGGTGATGGCAGTGACGATGTGGCCGGTGCTGTAGGCGCTGGCATCGGCGGCGGCCAGGTGCTGCTGCAGCGGCCGCACCTTGGCCGCCGTGCGGGCCAGGCCCTCCACCGTCGTCTGCTTGTACACGTCACCCGCCAGGTACACGGCCGAGGTGCTGTGCTGCTCAGCCAGGTCGGTGGCGGTGATCATGCCCACGATGCGCGCGCCATCCATCACCGGCAGGTGGTGGATGTTGTGCCGTGCCATCAGCAGCAGCGCGTCGAACGCCGGGCTCTGGGCCTGCAGCGTGAGCGGTGCCAGCGTGGCGATGTCGGCCACCGAGCGGTCGATGTCCAGCCCCTCAGCCACCACGCGGTTGCGCAGGTCGCGGTCGGTGACCAGGCCGAACAGGTGGCCCTGCTGCACCAGCAGCACCGAGGACACGCGCAGCTCGCGCATCTGCTGCGCGGCGGCGCGGATGCTGGCGTCGGGCGGCAGGGTGATGGGCTCGCGCTTGACCAGGGCGCGCACCGGCGTGCCCAGCAGGTTCAGGTGCATGCCGCTGCCGCCGGGCGCCTGGGCGGTGGCGGCAGCGGCGGAGGGCGCGGGTGACATTGACACCGATGGAAAGTAGTAGGCCAGCGCGCCGTGGTCGCGGCACAGGGCCGCGATCGTCTCGGCGTCCAGCCAGGCGATGTGGCTGTCGGCGGCGGCGGTGGCCTGCCAGGTGGTGAGGTGCTGCGCGGGGGTGGCGCCAAAGCCGAACATGTCGCCCGGCTGCAGGTGAACGGCCATGTCCAGGTCGGGGTCGTGCAGATCGACCGCACCCGCCACGACCAGGCCGGTGCGGCTGTGCAGCTGCCCCTGGGGCAGCAGCGTGCTGCCGACGTCGCAGGCCTGCAGCGTCCACTGCGGGGCCAGCTGCTGCAGCGTGGCCTCGTCGAGCTGGCTCCACACGCGGTGGCTGGCCAGCGCGGCCTCGATGGTGGCGTGGGTGTGCGGTGCAGGGTTCATGGCGGATGGACGGCTGCGCGCCAGAGGGATGCGGTCTGCCATTGTTGCAGCGTGGGCGCGGCTGTGGGGCAGGGTTGTTACCGGGCCGGTGGCGGTCGGTGCGTTGCCTGGAGTGCTGGGCCCATGGCGGCGGAATGGCGAAGGCATGGCGGCATGGCGGCATGGCGTAGCATGGTCTGTTGCAACGTTCGCCATTGTTTTGCACCGTGCCATTCCTGTCCCACCCCCCGCGCCGCGAAGCGCCGCCCGTGGTGCTGTGGCTGCACCCGGCGGCCCCGCCCAAGCCTGCCACGGGTGCGCCTTGCAATGGCTGCGGACTCTGCTGCCTGGCCGAGCCGTGCCCGCTGGGTGTGCTCGTGTCGCGCAAGCGCACCGGCGCGTGCAAGGCGCTCAGGTATTCCGAGACGGAACAGCGCTATTGGTGCGGCATGGTGGCCGACCCCGGCGGCGTCACGGGCTGGCGCCACCCGTGGGCGCTGCGCGCGGTGTCGGCACTGGCGCGGCGGTGGATTGCAGCAGGCTCGGGCTGTGACGCGCACCTGGAGGCGCGGCCACTGGAGCGCAGTGAAGATGAATGATGCTATATAAAACGTAGCATAAAAGTGATTGTGGGTAAGCGTTGGGGGTGATTTCTATCAAACTTTGCACGATCCGCAGTTCACGGGCGGCGCCTTGCGAGGGCTGTTGCCGACATGCGTTGCCAACGCCCCGCTGGCGCCGGCGACTGCACAATCAGGCGGAACGCCGCAACCTCACTGCACCATGACCCCACTCGACGACACCGATCGGGAAATCCTCAGCATCCTGCGCGCCGACGCGCGCACCCCGGTGGCCACGCTGGCGCAAAGGCTGCGCGTGTCACGCGGCACCGTGCAGAACCGGCTGCGCAAGATGGAGGAGGGCGGCGTCATCGTCGGCTACACGGTGCGCCTCAGGCCCGACTCAGAGCCCCAGCGCATCCGCGCCTGGATGTGCATCGCCGTGGAAGGCAATGCAGCGCCCGAAGTGATCCGCGCGCTGCGCGGCGAGCCCATGGTGGGCACGCTGCACACCACCAACGGCCGCTGGGACATCGTGGCCGAGGTGCGGGCCGAAAGCCTGGAGGCCTTCGATGCGGCGCTGGGCCGCATCCGGCTCACCCCGGGGATTGCCAACACCGAGACCAGCATCCTGCTGTCCACCTACAAGGCCTGAACGTCCGGCGCCGCTGCATTGCCGCCTTGGCGACACCGGCTAGGGGGTTTCCTGCATGCCCTGCGCGCCGGGCTGCAGTCCAATGGAAGGATCTTTTGTCTCTTGCTTGTTGGAAGGAAGCCTGCCATGCAACGTCGCCAAATCATCCAGTGGGGGGCCGCCAGCCTCGCCGCGCCCGCAATCCTGGCGCACGCACAGAGCTTTCCCTCCAAGCCCATCAAGCTCATCATTGCCTTCCCCGCGGGCGGGCCCACCGACATCACCATGCGCGCGCTGGCCGACAACGCGAGCAAGATCCTGGGCCAGCCCGTGATCGTGGAGAACAAGCCCGGTGCGGGCGGCACGCTGCCCGCGCAGGCACTGCAGACCTCGCCCGCCGACGGCTACACCGTCGCGCAGATTCCGCTCGGCGTGTTCCGCCTGCCCTACACCACCAAGATCAACTGGGACCCGGTGAAGGACATCAGCTATGTGCTCAATGTCACGGGCTATGCCTTCGGCCTGGTGGTTCCGGCCGACTCTCCGCTCAAGACCTGGACGCACTTTGTGGCCTGGGCCAAGGCCAACCCCGGCAAGCTCAGCTACGGGTCCACCGGCACCATGACCAGCCCGCACCTGACCATGGAACTCATCGCCCAGCAGCTGGGCCTGGAGCTGCTGCACGTGCCCTACAAGGGCAGTGCCGACCTGATGCAGTCCATCCTGGGCGGGCAGATCATGGCTGCGGCCGATTCCACGGGCTTTGCCCCGCAGGTCGAAGCCGGCAAGCTGCGTGTGCTCAACACCTGGGGCGCCGAGCGCCTGGCCAAATTCCCCGATGCGCCCACGCTCAAGGAGCTGGGGCTGGACCTGGTCCAGAACTCGCCCTTCGGCATTGGCGCCCCCAAGGGCACCCCCGATGCCGTGGTCAAGCGCCTGCACGATGCCTTCAAGCAGGCCATGGAGCAGGACAGCTATCGCACGGCACTCTCCCGCTACGACATGGTGCCGATGTACATGGGCACGGCGGCCTACCTGAAGTTTGCGCAAGACACCTTTGCGCGCGAAAAGGCCCTGGTCGAAAAGCTGGGCCTGGCCAAGCCGCAATGAGCGAGCGTGCGGGTTGACTTGCTGACTCGCTGAACTCGTTCGTTCATGGGTCCGTGGGCGGACCGCCCCGTGCCGCGCTGCCGTGGTGGCGCTGACGCCCTGCTGACACCCGGCTGTGGCCCCCGGGTTCACCATGCTGGTGCGCTGCGCCCGCCTGCACTAGGATGGCGCGGTGACCTCCCCGCCCACTCCCGCGCCCGGCCCCGCCCCTGCCGCCGCAGCGATCCATTCCTGGAGTGGCGAATTCGTCGACGCCGCCACCGAGCGCGCCTACCGCGCCGAACACCAGCAGGCCATGGCGCAGCAGCAGCGTCTGGGGGTGGGCATCTGGGGCGTCACGATGGTGCTGTTTGCCCTGCCCGACTACGCGCAGATGGGGCCCAGCAGGGAGTTCTGGCTGCTCACCGCATACCGCCTCGCCATGGCCGTGCTGCTGGCCATGGCCTTCATGCGCCTGGGGCGCAAGCCCGAGCTGGCACCTGCCAGCACGACCGTGATGTGGCTTGGCCTGGCAGGCTACCCGTTCTTCTTCCTTTTCTATGTCCTCCGGCCGGACCTGCGCGCGTTGAACACCGCGATGATCATGCTGCTGCAGCTGAGCCTGTTCGTGTTCCTGCCGGGCCGGGCGCTGCAGTATGTGCCCGTGGTCACGTTTGGCGCCGTCGGTGCGGCCTTCACCATGTGGTCCGTTGGCGTGGCTCCGCCGGTCGTGATGGGTGTGATTTTTGCGTTGGCGCTGCCCGCCATCGTGGGCTACGCATCGGCCGTGCGGCTGCAGCGCGCGCAGCGGCAGGAATACCACCTGCGCCAGCAGCTGCTGGCCGTCAACCAGGGGCTGCAGGCCGAGGTGCAGCGCCGCATTGCCCTGGAGGTGGAACTGCAGAACCAGGCCTCCACCGACGCGCTGACCGGGTTGCGCAACCGCCGCGCCTTCGAACACCAAGCCAACAACGAACTGCACCGCGCGCGGCGCTCGCTGCAGCCCTTGTCGGTGGGCCTGCTGGACATCGACCATTTCAAGCAGGTCAACGATGGGTTGGGCCACGCCGCCGGTGACGCCGTGCTGCGCACGGTGGGCGCACTGTTTGCGAGCCGATTCCGCTGCGAAGACGCTGTGGGCCGCATCGGAGGAGAAGAATTTGCAGTGGTGCTGCCGGGCGCCACACTGGAGCAGGCGGGGGAGGTCATGCAGCGCTTTCTGGACACACTGGGCAGCACCCCCGTGGAAGTGGGGCCGCACCGGGTGACCGTGACCGCCACGGTCGGCGTGGTGCAGCACAGCCCCGGCGCACCGACCTTGGAAAACCTGCTGTCGCGCGCCGACAGCGGCCTGTACGCGGGCAAGCGCGAGGGCCGTAACCGCGTGATGCTGGCGCTGCCCGAGGGCGGCTTTGCGCGGTATGTGCGCACCAGTGACGTTCAGGATCCGCCGTCGTCCGGCGATGCCGACGGAGCGCACCATCCCGAGATGGCCTGAAGGGCGCGCGGCCGGGGCTTATGCGTCGCGCGCGGTTCAGATCAACTTGCTCTGCGGCAGTCCGGCAGGGGGTGCCATTGCGGCGCGGCGTGCCAGCACATGGTCCACCAGCTCTGCAAACCCTGCGCCCCGCTCACCCTGCGTCACGTAACGTGGCAGGTGCTGCAGCTGCGGCACAAAGCGGGCGATGTTGGCCACACCCACGCTGTGGGGGAAGTGCTTGAACATCAGTTCGTCGTTCGTGGAATCGCCCACATACACCCAGCGGTCGATCTCCGCATCCAGGTCGCGTCCCCACAGCTCGCGCACGATCCAGCGCGCCCCTTCCAGCTTGTTGTGCGCGCCGTACCAGCCGTTGATGTGGATGCTGCTCACGGTGGCATTCATCCCCGCCTCGCGCATGATGCGCACGGCATGGTCGATGGATGCCTGCGGCAGCTGGGTGAATTCGCTGTGGTCGATGGCGATGTCGGTCTCGCGCCCGGGTGAGTCGGTGGCACGTTGCGCCCCAGGCACTTCCCGCTCGATCTGCGCGAGAACCTCCTGCATCCGTGCGAAATTGGCAGCCCGGGTGGGCGCATCCTGCTGGTACCGCTTGGCCAGCGTTCCATCCGCCTGCCGCATCAGCGCCACCGCCCCGTTCTCCGCCACGATGGCGTCCACCGGCCAGGAGAGGGCAAAAGGCTCGCTCCAGCCGACGGGGCGGCCGGTGATGGGAATCACGGGGAGGCCTGCGGCCTTGAGGTCCGTCAAGGCCTGGAGTGCATCGGGCGTGATGGCGCCGTCGGTGGTCAGGGTGTCGTCGATGTCGGTCAGGAGGCCCAGCGCGCGTTGCGAACGCAAGGTGGTGGCGTCGGCCAGTGGTAGGAGCCGATCAAGAGGTAAAGGGCAGGACATTGGGTCAGCAAATATGGCGGCGCGGAGTGTGCCACGGAAAAACGGGCAGGCCTGGACCAGCTTGGCCGGTCTGGGAGACTACTGGCGGGCAAATTCCACAATGGCGCGGTAGAGCTGATCCGACCCATCCTTCCGATTCGTGGGCGAGAGTTCCATGCGGCTGACGCCGTGCTCTGCCCCTCCTTTGAAGCGTTGAGGCACCACGGTGAAGTAGTAGGGGCTGATGAACCGGGCGCCCGCCTGTTGGTGCCGCTGCAAGGCCCGCAGTGCCGCACCGGGGACTTTCCATTGCTGAGGGTGGAACTCCGGCACACCGTATCCACGGATACCCCGCGCTTGCAGATAGCCCTGCATCCAGTCGCTGTCGGTCATGCCTCCATACATGTTCAGACCATGGTTCCATGCGGCATCGCCGCGCAACGTGTCGTCCATGGCGAAGAGCTGGGGGTTCCACGTACTGTTGGCCCGCGGCACGATCTGGTGCGAGAACAGCCAGTGTGCAGGCAACCCGGCTGCGCGCGCGCGGCGGTGAAACTCGGCCAGAAAACCGGCTGCCTGCACGCTGCGGAAGCGGTTCCAGTCGCGAGCGAGGGGGTTGTAGTAGAGATCCAGCGCAGGCTGGGGCAGGTCCATCCAGGCGCGGACTCCGCGCAGCCCTTTCAGGGATTGGGCCTTGATCGCCGAAGGGGTGTCGGATCGCGGTATGCGCCGGTTGCGCTCCATGACCGTGAATTCCCGTTCGGCTACCTCGAACAGGCCATCCACTGTATGCGCGAGCACCTGCACGCGGTGGCGACCTGGCGGCAGCCCGCTGTAGTCGAGCTCGTACCGAAACCCGACATTGGGACTGGTGATCTCTTCGAGTGCCCGATACACATCCAGGCGGTTGAATCCGCGCGGCACCTCTGCCAGGGGTTTTCCGTTCAGGTGAACCTGAAGCCGTTGCACTCGGCCCTGCGGGTCCCACAACCAGCCCGAGAGAGGAAGCAGGCCATCGGCATGCGCATCGAAATGGTCGGCAAAGTTGCGCAGCGATTCCTTTCGGATGTCGCGCGACGGCGCAGAAACCTCGTCAAAACTGCGTAGCGGCAAGCCGGTGGCCCGGGCGTACGCCTGCACCGTTCCATATTCTCGCGCCAGCCAGCGTCGAAATTCAGCCACCGACTCGGGGTGGTAGTCTGTGACCTGCACGTCTTGATGACGCCCCATGCCCGCCTCAAAATCGGGAAAGAGATGGTGCAGCTCACCCGCTAGTGTCACGGCCACGATGCGCTCGCGCACTTGGATGGGCAGCGCCAGAATGCGCTTGGCCACGGCATCCAGGGCGGAGTAACGATAGCGGTTCACGGGAATGCTCTCGTCGATGCGCAGCGTATATGGCGCGATGCGATAGCCAAAGTACCCCAGCTTGGGCGGTAGGCCGTCGCGCAGCGCCATGAGGTTGTTGGAGTCGGCGAGCAACTCATCGGTCAGCGGGCCCGTCGAATCGAAGTGCCCGGAAGAAAGGTAAATCACGACGGGTCGCTGCACGTCGGTGATCAAGCGCATCCAGGTTTCAACTTGGGCATTGTCGATTTCCCACCCCTTGGGTGTGCGCTGGAAGAGCGCCAGCAACTGCAAGGTGACGGTGTAACCCACCTGAACTGTCCCACGCGGCCCACCGGGCTCTAAGCTGTCTAGCAGCTTTCGAAGAGCTGGTGCAGCGCTCTCACGGCGCTGCAGGCAGTGTGCCTGTGCCTGGCTCAGAGTCAACAATCCGGCAGTGCGCTCTGCTGCGTCACAGGCGAGCAGCCCTTCGACCGTGGGGGCCAGGATGAACGGGGCGGGTGTCTTCAAGGCCGTCGCAGGTGGCGGGTTGGGCTGTGCCGATTTGGTGGATGCCTGTGCCAACGGGGTGTAAAGCCCCGCCAGGATCAGACCCTGCAAGATCAGGGAAAAGGGTTTCATTGCCCAGGATGGTACTCAATGGCTCCGCAGGAACGTTGTCCACGTCGTAGTGCAGGAATGCCACCAGGAGCTAGCAAGGGCCACGCCCAAGAGAGCTAAGAAAAGATCGAATGATTGGGAGGGGGCATAGGATCTGTCGCAAGGCATTGACCGAAAAATGCATGCGAGTATCCAATGCAAGCTTGGTAGCGAAAGGAAAGATTCGTAGCATCGGCTGCGGCCCCGCTGTGCGCTGACTCGCTTAGCAGCGTGTCGGGTGGTTGCGGAGCCGGTCACGCGAGCGCCGTGGCTCGTCGCGGCTGAGGGTCCTGCCGACTCTTACGCGATGTGTTGCAACGCCAACCCCGCATGCTCCCGCAGCGGATGAAAGTGAATTTTCGGGAACCGCTCCTGCGCCAGTCGTACGTCATACGGCGAGGTGCACAGGTAGGCCAGCGTATCTGCCGCGTCATGCGCCAGGCGCAGCGGATAGGCGTCCGTAAATGCCCGCAGGTCGGCCGCGTTGTCCGCCGTGATCCAGCGCGCGCCCGTGTACTGGCAGCCTTCCAGGCGCACATCGGCGTCGTACTCGGCCTTCAGGCGGTGCTGCACCACTTCGAACTGCAGCTGGCCCACGGCGCCCAGCAGCATGTTGCCGCCGGCGTCGGGCTTGAAGACCTGAATCGCGCCCTCCTCGCCCAGCTGGGCCAGGCCCTGCTGCAGTTGCTTGGTGCGCAGTGGGTTCTTGAGTACCACCGTCATGAACATCTCGGGGGCGAAGAACGGCAGGCCGGTGAATTGCAGGCTGGCGCCGTCGGTGATGGTGTCGCCCAGCTGCACGCCGCCATGGGTGGTGAAGCCGATGATGTCGCCCGCGTAGGCTTCTTCCACCGCCTCGCGGCGCTGGCTCATGAACGTGACCACCGAGGTGGGACGCAGCTCCTTGCCGGTGCGCTGCACCTTGAGTTTCATGCCGGGCGTGTACTTGCCGGATGCCACACGCACAAACGCGATGCGGTCGCGGTGGTTGGCGTCCATGTTCGCTTGCACCTTGAACACCACGCCCGAGAAGCCTTCGTCTTCGGGGTGGACGGTCTTGACCACCGGCTGCCGGTTGACTTCGAGCGTGCTCACGCGCGGGCCGGGGGGCGGGGCCATGTCGACCAGGGCGTCCAGCACTTCCATCACCCCGAAGTTGTTCACGCCGGAGCCGAAGAACACGGGCGTGAGCTTGCCCGCGAGGAAGGCCTCGTGGTCCCACGCGGGCGATGCGCCGGTGGCCAGCTCCATGCTCTCGAGCGCGGCGTCGAATTCTGCGCCGAAGCGGGCGCGCAGGGTGTCCACGTCGGTCAGCGGGATGGATTCAAAATCCTGCGGGCGGCGTTCGCTGCCGGCTTCGAACACCGTCATGGCCTGGGTGCGCAGGTTGATGATGCCGCCGAAGCTCTTGCCCTGGCCCACGGGCCAGGTCATGGGACAGCAGGGCATGCCCAGCTCTCGCTCCACCTCGTCCATGATGTCCAAAGGGTCGCGCACCTCGCGGTCCATCTTGTTGACGAAGGTGATGATGGGCGTGTCGCGCTGGCGGCAGACCTCGATCAGGCGGCGGGTTTGTGCTTCCACACCGTTGGCGGCGTCGATCACCATCAGCGCCGAATCCACGGCGGTGAGCACGCGGTAGGTGTCTTCCGAGAAGTCCTTGTGGCCCGGGGTGTCGAGCAGGTTGACCACGTGGTCGCGGTAGGCCATCTGCATGACGGACGAGGCCACCGAGATGCCGCGCTGCTTTTCAATTTCCATCCAGTCGGACGTGGCGTGGCGGCTGGCTTTGCGGCCTTTGACCGCACCCGCAATCTGGATCGCGCCCGAAAACAGCAGCAGTTTTTCCGTCAGCGTCGTCTTGCCCGCGTCGGGGTGGGAAATGATGGCAAAGGTACGGCGGCGCCGGGTTTCGGGGGCGTGGGACACGGGGGATTCCAAGAGGGCTAGGGCCCCGCTGCGGCCTGGTGGGCGGCAGCGGGCGCGACGGGCGCAGTGCGCCGAAGCGCGCGATTTTACTGGGCGGCCGCTCTGGAATTCGCCGGACCTTTGTATCAGTCGGTGGGTGCCTGCGTGTGGCGGGCGTACATCTTCTGCATGCCGCCGATCCAGCGCTCGTAGTCCTGGCCCTTGTTGCGGAAGTATTGCGCCACCTCGGGGTGGGGCAGAACCAGGAAACGGCCGTCCTGCATGGCTGCCAGCACGTCGCCCGCCACCTGCTCGGGCGGCAGGATGCCGTCGTGCGAGGCCGAACCGCCGGTGCCCGTGACCATGGCCGTCTGCACAGACTGCGGGCACAGGCAGGCCACGCCCAGGCCGCGCCGCCCATAGGCAATGCGCAGCCACTCGGCAAAGGCCACGGCCGCGTGTTTGGTGACCGCGTAGGGGGCGGATTCGACGATGGTCAGCAGCCCCGCGGCCGAGGCCGTGACGAGGAAGAAGCCCTCGCCACGTTCCACCATCTCGGGCACCACGGCGCGGGCGGCCCACACGTGGGCCATGCCGTGGATGTTCCACATCGCATTCCACAGCGGGTCTTCGAGTTCTATGCCGCCCGGGCGTCCCAGGATGCCGGCGTTGGAGATGTAGGCGTCCACACGGCCATAGCGTTCGCGGGTAGTGGCCACCAGGGCCTGGATGTCGGCCTCCTTCGATACATCGCAGCGCACGGCCAGGCCACCGATCTCGTTCGCCACGGCCAGGGCGGGTTCGAGATGCAGGTCGGCCACGACCACGGCGCGCGCGCCCTCCTGTGCAAAACGCCGTGCGATGCTGCGGCCGATGCCGCTCGCGCCTCCGGTGACGATGACGACCTTGTCCTTGGGGTCCATGTTGTGCTGCTCCTTGATGGCTGCGCTGCGAACGTCTGGGCAGTGCGAGGTTTGCGCTCTGGCGTTCCGGCAAAGAGCGCAGTGTCAGCGGGGTGGGGCACGCGGGCAGCCGCGCAGGTGACATGCGCGGCAGGCCTGCGGCTGGCCCGCCGGCCGTGGGCGGTGGCCGCGTGGGCAAGCGGGCATGTTTTGTGGCAGCGGGGCGCTTGCTTTTATAATTCGCCATTCCGAGGAGCGTTGCAGCGCCCCCAGCACCAGCGGGGCGTGAGGCTCGGAGTCATCAACCCGCAACGACGCTCATCCACTTCTCGTGTGGTGAGCCTTGTCACTCCCCCGATCAGTGGTTTTTCAAACACGCTTTGGAGCACACCACCATGAACGCACGCGTCAACGCCCCGGTCAACGCCGACTGCATCATTGCCGACATCGGCCTGGCCGATTGGGGCCGCAAGGAAATCAAGATCGCCGAAACGGAAATGCCGGGTCTGATGGCCATCCGCGAGGAATTCGCGGCCAAGCAGTCGCTCAAGGGCGCCCGCATCACCGGCAGCCTGCACATGACGATCCAGACCGCCGTGCTGATCGAGACGCTGCAAGCCCTGGGCGCCGACGTGCGCTGGGCCTCGTGCAACATCTTCTCCACGCAGGACCACGCCGCCGCCGCGATCGCCGCCACCGGCACGCCGGTGTTCGCCATCAAGGGCGAGACCCTGGCCGAATACTGGGACTACACCCACCGCATCTTCGACTTCGGCCCCAAGGGATCGGAGGGCGAAGGCCCCAACATGATCCTGGACGACGGCGGCGATGCCACGCTGCTCATGCACCTGGGCAAGAAGGCCGAGAAGGACGCGTCCGTGCTGGCCAACCCGGGCAGCGAGGAAGAGCGCATCCTGTTTGCCGCCATCAAGGCCAAGCTGGCCGAAGACGACACCTGGTACAGCCGCAAGAGCGCGCAGATCCTTGGCGTGACCGAAGAGACGACCACCGGCGTGCACCGCCTGAAGGAAATGTCGGCCAAGGGCACGCTGATGTTCCGCGCGATCAACGTGAACGATTCGGTCACCAAGAGCAAGTTCGACAACCTGTATGGCTGCCGCGAATCGCTGGTGGACGGCATCAAGCGCGCCACCGACGTGATGATCGCCGGCAAGGTGGCCGTGGTGGCCGGCTATGGCGATGTGGGCAAGGGCAGCGCCCAGGCCCTGCGCGCCCTGAGCGCCCAGGTGTGGGTGACCGAGATCGACCCCATCAACGCCCTGCAGGCCGCGATGGAAGGTTTCAAGGTCGTGACCATGGAATGGGCGGCCGACAAGGCCGACATCTTCGTGACCACCACGGGCAACCGCGACGTGATCACCTATGAGCACATGGCGGCGATGAAGGACCAGGCCATCGTCTGCAACATCGGCCACTTTGACAACGAGATCCAGGTCGCCAAGCTTGAAGAGAACTGCCAGTGGGAAGAGATCAAGCCCCAGGTGGACCACGTGATCTTCCCCGACGGCAAACGCATCATCCTGCTGGCCAAGGGCCGCCTGGTGAACCTGGGTTGCGGCACGGGCCACCCCAGCTTCGTGATGTCCAACTCGTTCGCCAACCAGACCATCGCCCAGATCGAGCTGTTCGCCCATAGCGACTCCTATGACGTGGGCAAGGTCTACGTGTTGCCCAAGCACCTGGATGAAAAGGTCGCACGCCTGCATCTGAAGAAGGTGGGCGCCATGCTGACCGAACTGAGCGACGAGCAGGCCGCCTACATCGGCGTGCCCAAGCAAGGCCCGTACAAGCCCGACACCTACCGGTATTGATGGATTGCTATCGATGATCCGCACGCGCAAGGGCACAAGCCCTTCGCGGCGCGTTTCAGAGCTGTGCGCCTGGTCCGCGTGCATGCATTCTGGCGATGATTGCTATACAAAATATAGCTGTCAGCGCATGCTGGTAAAGCGCTAGAGGCATTTTTTATTCATATAAGGATGGCGCCATGCGCGCAGACGTGTTTTTGGTGGAGCGGGGGCATGCGGCCACCCGTTCGCAGGCCCAGCGCCTGATTGCGTCGGGGGTGGAGTGGCGCCTGTCGCCGCTCGCGCCCTGGCAGAAGGTGGCGAAGAACGGCGACGACATTCCGGCCATTGCCGAGGTGCAGCTGCTCGATGGCGCCGAGGCCAGGTACATCTCGCGCGGCGGGCTCAAGCTCGAAGGCGCGCTTGACGCTCTGGGCCTCAAGGTGCAGGGCCTGCGCTGTCTGGATGTGGGCCAGAGCACCGGCGGTTTCACCGACTGCCTGCTGCAGCGCGGCGCCGCGCAGGTGATCGGCGTGGATGTGGGCCATGACCAGCTGCACGAGCGCTTGAGAAGCGACCCGCGCGTGGTGTGTGTTGAGGGCCTGAATGCCCGCGCGATGACGGCCGAGACGCTGGCGCAGGCCTGCGAAGAAGCGCTGTCGGAAGTCATCGAACAGCACGAGGACAACGAAACCCAGCCCGAGGCGCCCTACAGCTGGATGCGCAATGGCGGCCTGGTGGACGACGACTACGACGACAGCGGCGATGCCAAGGACAAGGACATCGAGGCCTTCAAGTCCGAGCGCGCCGAGCTGGCCAAGGCCCGCGCACAGGGCACGCTGCCGGTGGAGCGCCGCCGCCGCGCAGACCGCGCCGATGTCGATATCACGCCCACGTTCGGCCTGGTGACCGGCGACCTGTCGTTCATCTCGCTCACGCTGGTGCTGCCTGCGCTGGTGCCGCTGCTGGCGCCCGAGGGCGACCTGGTCATGCTGGTCAAGCCGCAGTTCGAGCTGCAGCCGGGCCAGGTGGGCAAGGGGGGCATCGTCCGCGACGAAACGCTGTATGCGGTGGTCGAGCAGCGCATCCGCGACGGCTGTGCCTCGGCGGGGCTGAGCGTGCAGGGGTGGATCGACAGTCCCATCCAGGGCGGCGATGGCAACCGTGAATTCTTTATCCATGCGAGGAGGGCTGCATGACTGCTGCCAACGCACAGGGCGCCGGGTTTCCGGTGAGCTTTGAGTTTTTTCCGCCCAAGACGCCCGAAGGCGCCGACAAGCTGCGCGCGGCGCGGCAGCAGCTTTATGCCTTGCATCCCGACTTTTGCTCCGTGACCTACGGTGCGGGCGGATCGACGCAGGAGGGGACCTTCGGAACCGTGCGCGAGATCCTGGCCGAGGGGGTGAGCGCTGCGTCGCATTTTTCCTGCATCGGCGCCACGCGCCAGTCGGTGCGCGAGCAGCTCACGCAGCTCAAGGCCATGGGCGTCAAGCGACTGGTGGCACTGCGGGGTGACCTGCCCAGCGGCTATGGTGCGGGCGGCGAGTTTCTGTATGCCAGCGATCTGGTGGCTTTCATCCGTGCCGAGACCGGCGACGACTTCCATATCGAGGTGGCTGCGTACCCCGAGGTGCACCCCCAGGCCCGATCGCCCGAGGCCGACCTGCAGGCCTACGTCGCCAAGGTGCAGGCGGGGGCCGATTCGGCCATCACCCAGTACTTCTACAACTGCGACGCGTACTTTCGGTTTGTGGAAGACGCGCAGCGCCTGGGTGCCGAGGTGCCTGTAGTGCCGGGCGTCATGCCCATCGGCAGCTCCACGCAGCTGATGCGCTTTTCGGACGCCTGCGGGGCCGAGATCCCGCGCTGGATCCGGTTGCGCCTGCAGGCGTTTGGCGACGACACGGCCAGCATCAAGTCCTTTGGTCTGGACGTGGTGACCGACCTGTGCGACCAGCTGCGCAGCCAAGGCGTGCCCGCCTTGCACTTCTACACCATGAACCAGAGCGCGGCGACGCTCGAAATCTGCCGTCGTCTGGGGATTTGATCCCGCCGGGGCGCTTCGTTTACATTGCTGCGCTGCTTTCAAACTGACTCGAGGGATGCGTTGACATGAGAACAGGCGTTGCTGTGTTGTTATTTGCGCTGTGTTGGGGCGTGGCGGGTGCGCAGGCGCAAACCCGCTACCACTGCCGCGATGACCAAGGCAACACCTACTCGCTGTCCCGCCCCTGTCCGGCCAACGCGCGCACGACGGCGGTCTCTGCCGGTCCGGCGCCGTCGCGGCCTTCGTACTCGTCGTCATCGTCCGGCTATGGCTCTTCGCCGGTGCGTTCTGTGCCCGATACGCCCGACCACTACCAATACCTGAGCGCGCGGTGCAAGTCGCTGGATGAGAACATCCGCTCGGCATACTCGCGCGGCATCAAGGCCGACGTCCTGGATGGCCTGCGCCGCGAGTACCGCAGGGATTGCCGAGACGAGGAGCGGGACGCGTATTCGCGGCTTTCCAGCGAGCGCTCCGCCCGTGACCGGCAGCGCCGGGAAGATGAAAAGGCGGCCCAGATGGAGGCCAATGCCACCCGTGAGCAAGAAGCCCGGTTTGCCCAGCAATGCGCCGAGTCCCGGCGGATTCTCGCCAACAAGCGCGCTCGCACGGACCTGACAGAGGGCGAAAAGAACGACCTGCGCCGGTTCGAGGAAGCCTTCATGGCGCGCTGCAAGCGCTAGGCCGTTGCGCTGCCCACCACGCCTTTCGCTGCGGCTTGCCGCGCTGTGTTGTCTGCTGATGGCGGGGCACACGCACGGCGCCTGGGGTGCAGAGCGCGACGCAGTGTCTGCACATCTCTACGGGGCCGAACTGAGCCCCGAGGCGGCCAGGGCGGGTGATGCCGTGGACACGGCGGGCGCGGAGCTTGCAGGAGGCATGTCGCCCGGCGAAGAGGGCGCGACCGGCTCTGCAGAAGATGCCGATGCGGCAAGCGCACTGGAAACGGGGTTGGCCTCCTGGTATGGCCCGGGATTCCACCGCAGGCGAACCGCCAGCGGCGAACGCTTCGACATGCATGCCATGACGGCCGCCCACCGGACCTATGCATTTGGAACACTGCTGTGTGTGCGCAGCCTGGTCACGGGGCGGGGCGTGGTGGTCCGCGTCAACGACCGGGGCCCCCACATCGCTGGCCGGGTGGTGGATTTGAGCCGCGCCGCCGCCGTGGCGCTGGGTGTGCACGGCCTGGGGCTCAAGCCTGTGGAGGTGGCACCGGTGCCTGCAGGTCAGACCACCTGCGAGCGCGACTGAACACGCCCGCGCCACATGCCTGTCTGTCAAGGCCGGTGCGGGGCGTCATTCAGATCAGCCGCCGCCTGATTCGAGCGTGTGTGTGGCGTGCTTGTCCTGTGCCAGCAGTTCCGCCATCTGCGGCAGCGCCGCCTTCAGCGCGGCCTTGAGCGTGTAGGGGGGATTGACCAGAAACATGCCGCTGGCGGGCAACCCCGGGCGTTTGGTGTCGCCGGTAGCGCTTTCGGTCACCTTGCTCGACTTGACGGTCAACGTGGCGTGCAGCCAGCTTTTGCCGGACTTGGTGGCCAGGGTCTTGAGGCGGCGGGGCAGATCGTGCGCCTCGGGGCGGGGAATGATCGGGTACCAGAAGGCATAGGTGCCTGTGGCAAAGCGCTTGAGCGAGTCGGTGGCCATGTCGAGCACCTTGGCATAGTCGCTCTTGATTTCATAGCTGGGATCGCACAGTACGAGAGCGCGGCGGGTCGGTGGGGGTAAAAATTTCTTGATGCCCTCGAAGCCGTCCTCGTGCAGCACGGCCACCTGGCGGCCGGCTTCGAGCTGCGCGACATTGCCGGCCAGGGAGCGCAGGTCGGTCGGGTGCAGTTCAAACAGCTTGAGCTTGTCATGGCTGCGCAGCAGGCGCTGGGCGATGAACGGGGAGCCGGGGTACACCCGCAGCGTGTTGCCTTGGTTGAAGGCGCCCACCAGGTCCGCATAGTCCTGCAGGGCCGGGGTGAGCGGGGGCGTGCCGGGCGCAAACAGGCGGGCGATGCCGTCGGCGGCTTCGCCGCTGGTGCTGGCGTAGTCGCCGTCCAGCCGATACAGGCCGGCACCGGCATGGGTGTCCAGCACGGTCAGGGCCGCGTCTTTCTCGGTGAGGTGTTGCAAGGCAGCAATCAGGACGGTGTGCTTGAGCACATCGGCATGGTTGCCCGCGTGGAAGGCGTGGCGATAACTGAACATGGCGCCAATGGTAGCGAGTGCGTGGGTGAGCGCACACGCTCGATGCCCTTGGGCCACCGCCAACGGCTGCCTGCGGGCACAGCAGACGGGACGGTGTCGCCTTTCCGTGCATCGGGTCCGGAAAGCGGTCATTTTCGAGGGTTCTTCGTTCGAGGGCCGATGCGGGTTCGCAAAGACGGTGAAAATCGGACTTCGGGCTGGCGTGCGGGGCTCTCCGGGCATGCACACCTGGCGGATGGTTCGGCCTGCCGGGCACAATGGGGGCCGGGCGATCACTTCGTGTGAGGTATTTGGCATACAGAATGCCTTTTGTTTCGTTTAGATGAACGGCCTTACCGCATGATCGCAATCCCGGCCAGAATTTGCTGCCTGCTTCCGGTTGCGGTTGCCATTTCCTTGTTGCCTTCGCCCGTCCGTCACGCCTTTTCAACATGACCGATAGTTCCAGCCAAGCCCCCTCCAGCGGTGTCAGCCACGTGGATGCGCTGCCCACCGGGACCCGGCTGGCGGAGTTCGAGATCCTCTCGCTGCTGGGCGTGGGCGGGTTTGGCATGGTCTACAAGGCCTTCGACCATTCGCTGCACCGTCCGGTCGCCATCAAGGAATACATGCCCTCGGCCCTGGCCGGCCGGGCCCAGGGCCAATCGCTGTGGGTTCGTTCGTCTTCCGACCAGCAGACGTTCCAGACCGGGCTGTCGTCGTTTGTGGATGAGGCGCGGCTGCTTGCGCAGTTTGACCATCCTTCGCTGGTCAAGGTGTTCCGCTTCTGGGAGGCCAACAACACCGCCTACATGGTCATGCCTTTGTACAGCGGCATGACTTTCAAGCAGGCGCGCGCGCAGATGCGCACGCCACCGCCGGAAATCTGGCTGCGCAAGCTGTTGTGGACCGTGCTGGGCGCGCTGCGGGTGCTGCACGATGGCAAAACCCTGCACCGCGATATTTCGCCGGACAACATTTTTTTGCAGGATAACGGCCCTCCGGTCCTGCTGGACCTGGGCGCCGCCCGCCACGCCATCAACGACCAGGACCGCAAGCACACGGCCGTGCTCAAGGTGAATTACGCTCCCATCGAGCAGTATGCAGACGGGGATGACGACCTGCGCCAGGGCCCCTGGAGCGACCTGTATTCGCTGGCAGCGGTGGTGCACGGATGCCTTTGCAACGACACACCGCTGCCCGCCACGTTGCGCTCCATCCGCGACCGGATGGTGTCGTTCCCGCGGGTTGCCAAGACGGTGAAGCGCCAGTTCGGGGTGGAGTACTCCGAGCCCTTCGTCGCGGCCATCGCACAGTCGCTGGCGCTGCGGCCTGCCGACCGTCCACAGAGTATTGATGCCTTTTTGGCGGCCATGGAGATGACATCGCCGCCGGAAGGCGTGCAGCATTTCGACTTCCGCGCCGAGCTCGGGGACATCTGGGTAGAGCCCGCGGACCAGCCCGGCCCCGGATTGCTCACGCCCACGGTGGATGTCACGTCCGGGGAGAAGCTCGCGGCCGCAATGCAGGCCCATGTACAACGCGCTGCGGCGCAGGAAGCGACCGTCGACAGCACTGCCAGCGGCCCGGACACCGTGGCGATTGATGCAGAAGATACGGTGTTCATCGATGCCGGCGACACCGTGGCTGCCGAGGACTCCCGGCATGACCTTCCCGCGCCTGCCCGCCGCGAGCCGGCGGGAGAGCGGCCAGGTAACGCCGCCCACCGCAAGGCCGCGGCAGGGGTGCCCCAGGCCGGGCGACCTGTCAGGCCGCGGCGTCGGTCGCCGCTCGTGTGGGTGGCTGCAGGTGCGTTGGTGGTGGTGGCTGCGGCCACCGGTGTGCGCTGGGCGCAGAATGGCCCTGCACCGAAGGACGACATCATCACTGAGATGGCCGAGCCGGCGGCGGTCGCGGCATCGGCCACCGAGGTGGCGTCCGAGGCCGCAGCGGCCGCTTCGGCGCCCGCTGTGGTGCCTGCGCCGTCCGCGAGTGTGGCGGCCGCGGTGGCTGAAGTACCCGCAGTGGCCGCTTCGGCGCCCAAACCGCCACCGCGCACCACGCCAAAACGGGTGGCCGCTGAACCGCCGCCTCCTCCTCCCGTCATGGTGAAGGAGGAGCCTGTCGCCGAGCCGCCGCCAGTGGTTGCTGCGCCTCGGCCGCGACCCGCGCCCGCACGTCAGCCCACGCCGCAAGAGGTGTGCGCTGACTCCAGCTTCCTTGCGCGGCCCATGTGCATTCACCAGGAATGTCAGAAACCGGCGCAGGCCAACCAGCAGGTCTGCGTGGAGAACCGCCGGCGCTACGAGGCCGAAGAACTGCGCCGCCGCCAGACACCGAACTGACACGGCCCAGGGTCTGGTGCGCCGGCCTGCTTGCGGTGAAAGCGCGTTGGTTTGTATAATGGAAGGCTTCGCAGCGCATCTGTGGTCCCGCGGCGAAGGATGAAGGCCACCTAAGAGGCTTCCGAAAGAGAAGCACCGACCGTGGAAAAGGACCCGCCAAACCCTCTTTTGAAGAGAAATCTCATGACCACCACTTTCAGCGCCAAGCCCGCTGAGGTCGTGCACGAGTGGTTTGTGATTGACGCGACCGACAAGGTCCTCGGACGAGTAGCCAGCGAAGTTGCTCTCCGTCTGCGCGGCAAACACAAGGCCATTTACACGCCTCACGTCGATACCGGTGACTTCATCGTCATCATCAACGCAGCCAAGCTCAAGGTCACTGGCACCAAGTCCCTGGACAAGGTGTACTACCGCCACTCGGGCTTCCCCGGCGGTATCACTGCCACGAACTTCCGCGACCTGCAAGCCAAGCACCCCGGCCGCGCGCTGGAAAAGGCCGTCAAGGGCATGCTGCCCAAGGGCCCCCTCGGCTACGCAATGATCAAGAAACTCAAGGTGTACGGTGGTGCAGAGCATCCCCACACCGCCCAGCAGCCCAAGGCTCTGGAAATCTAAGGAGCCTTGAGAATGATTGGTGAATGGAACAATGGCACCGGCCGTCGCAAGTCCAGCGTCGCCCGCGTGTTTCTGAAGAAGGGCTCCGGCAAGATCACTGTGAATGGCAAGGACATTCAACAGTATTTCGGCCGCGAAACCTCGATCATGATTGCCAAGCAGCCGCTGGTGCTGACCAACCACGTCGAAACCTTCGACGTGCAGGTCAACGTGCACGGCGGCGGTGAGTCCGGCCAGGCCGGTGCCACCCGCCACGGCATCACCCGCGCCCTGATCGACTACGACGCGACGCTCAAGTCCGCACTGAGCCAGGCCGGCTTCGTGACCCGCGACGCACGTGAAGTCGAGCGTAAGAAGGTCGGTCTGCACTCCGCACGCCGCGCCAAGCAGTTCTCCAAGCGTTAACAAGCGTGGGGCTCTGCCGGATGCCGCTGCCCATTGCGGCGTCCTCTTCTGCAAAGCGCGCTTGCGCTGCTTTACAGAACAAAAAACCGCCTTCGGGCGGTTTTTTCGTTTAAGGTGCGCATCTTTCTCAACTCGGGGTGCCATTCCCCACCGCCTTCGCCATGCGCTTTCGCCTGCTCCGACGCCGCCTGACCATCAGTGCCCCGCGCGTGGCGATCCGCAGTGCGTTGCCCTGGCCGTTCCGCTGGATGGCATTGGCGGTGGTGCTCGGCTTCTGTGCTGCGGTGGCGCTGTGGGCATTCGAGTTTGGCAAAACCATTGCCGGTGTCGACACGGTGTCGCGACAGGAGCTGCTGCAACTGCGCGCGGAGGTGGCCCGCCTGCGGGACGAGGGCAGCGAGCAGCAAACCGTGGCCCACACGGCAGAAAGCCTGCTCGTCGCCGAGCGTGCCGCCCGGGACAGCCTTGTGGCCCAGGTGCGGCAGCTGGAAGCCGACAACCGCACTCTGCGCGAGGATCTGGGCTTCTTTGAGAAGCTGCTGCCTGCGGCTACCGGCGATGGCCTGGCCATACGGGGCCTGCAGGCCGAAGTGCTGGGAGGGATGCAGTTGCGCTGGCAGGTGCTGGTGATTCAGGCAAGCCGCAATGCGCCGGATTTCAACGGCAGGCTGGAGCTGGTGCTCACGGGGACGCGGGATGGCAGCGCCTGGACGCAGACGCAGCCGCCACAGGGGCAGCCGCTGCAAGTCAAGCAGTACCGGCGGATCGAGGGGGTACTGAATCTGCCGGCCAACGCCGTGGTAAAAACCGTGACCGCGCGGGTGCTCGAAGGCTCCACCGTTCGCACCACCCAGACCATGGTGCTCGACTGATGCGAAGCCGCGCCGCCGGGTCTGTGCAGTATCCCGGCTGGCGACGGGCCCGGTCGGGCCCGGTTCGCGTGCTGAGGGTTTTCCCAGCATTTCTTTCCATGCGTTGTGAGGCGTCGGCGTTTCGACGGCTCCCCCGCCACCAGGAGTTTCGCCATGTTTTCCAGAAAGAAGCAGCCGCCCATCAAAAGCCTGATTGCGGAAGGCACCAAGATCGAAGGCGATGTGCAGTTTGCCGAGGGCATGCGCATTGACGGCGAGGTGGTGGGCGACATCCGTGCCGCGGCCGAGCAGCCCAGCATCGTGGTGATCTCCGAAACCGCCAGGGTGGAGGGCGCGGTGCACGGCGATCACGTGATCGTGAATGGCCAGGTGATCGGGCCCGTGCACGCCAAGGAACTGCTCGAACTGCAGCCCAAGGCGCGGATCACGGGCAACGTGCACTACAAGGCCCTCGAGATGCACCAGGGCGCGATGATTGCGGGCCAGATGTGCCCGGCCGCCCAACTGGTGGAAGAAAAGCCCCCACTCAAATTGGCGTCAAATGGGCAGTGATCGGAATTCCCGAGCGGTTTGCAGTAGTATTTATGGCCAGCTTTGATCCCGGAGTACCCCCATGAGCGCCGTAGCCGACAACATCCAGACCGACATGCCCGCCCCCATTCTGTTCACCGACAGCGCTGCCGCCAAGGTGGCCGACCTGATCGCGGAAGAGGGCAACCCTGACCTCAAGCTGCGTGTGTTCGTGCAAGGCGGTGGCTGCTCGGGTTTCCAGTATGGTTTCACCTTCGACGAAATCACCAACGAGGACGACACCACCATGACCAAGAATGGTGTCTCGCTGCTGATCGATGCGATGAGCTACCAGTACCTTGTGGGCGCGGAGATCGACTACAAGGAAGATCTGCAGGGCGCCCAGTTCGTGATCAAGAACCCCAACGCCACCACCACCTGTGGCTGCGGGTCGAGCTTCTCGGCCTGATGTGTCGGGCGATTGCCCGAGCTCCTTCGGCAAAAAAAAGCCGCCCTCGGGCGGCTTTTTGCTGTGCACTGTTCTGGATTAGCCCCGGCGCGGGCGGCCCCGGTTGCAGCGCGGGGAGACCCGTTCACGCCGGATAAACCGCGCCAAGCACTCTCGGCCCTGCGGCGCCGGTCACGCCGGGCAGATTGCCTGGAGCCCCCGTCAGTGCCTGCCGCGCCAGCCATGCAAACGCGGCCGCTTCGACCTGCAGGGCCGGCAGGCCCAGGTCATCGGTCGGTACCACTTTCACCGCAGGGCACAGGGCCTGCAGGCGCTGCATGAGGTGGTCGTTCAAGGCTCCGCCGCCGCAGACGGCCAGTAGAAAGCTATCTTTTTGATAGCTGTTAACGCTTGCTGCACAAGCGGTGGCAGTAAATTCGGTAAGTGTTGCCTGCACATCTGCAGCCGACGCGGCAGCGAAAGCCTCCAGGCGCGCCGCAAGCCAGGGCGGATTGAACAGGTCGCGGCCAGTGCTTTTGGGGGGCAGTCGGTGCAAAAAGGGCTCTTCCATGAGCCGCGCCAGCAGATCCGGCAGCACGTGCCCGCTGGCGGCCCAGGCGCCGCCGTCGTCGAATGGCTGGCCGGTGTGCCGCTGGCACCAGTCGTCCATCAGGGCATTGCCGGGGCCGCAGTCAAACCCCAGCACGGATCCATCGCCACCCAGCACGCTCAGGTTGGAGATTCCGCCGATGTTGAGCGCCAGCACCGTGCGCCCGGGCTGCCCGAACACGCCCTGGTGGAAGGCCGGCACCAGCGGTGCCCCCTGGCCGCCGGCCGCGACGTCGCGGCTGCGGAAATCGGCCACCACGGGGATGCCGGTCAGCTCGGCCAGCAGGGCGGGGTTGTTGAGCTGCAGGGTGTAGCCGGTGCCGTCGAACGCCTGCGGCCGGTGCCGCACGGTTTGACCGTGTGCGCCCACGGCGCGAATGTCGCGGGCCGTATGGCCGCTGCGGGCCAGCAACGTGCCGACCACCCCGGCGTAGGCGCGCGCCAGCGCCGTGCCGGCCAGGGCAGCGCGGTGCAGCTCGTTGTCGCCCGGGGTGTTCAGGGCCAGCAGCTCGGCCCGCAGCGTGGGGGGGAATGGTGCGCTGGCATGGTGGATAACCGCCAGGCGCGGGCCGGAGAAATCGACCAGCACGCCGTCGATGCCGTCCAGCGACGTGCCCGACATCAGGCCGATGTAGAGATCGGGCATGGCCTTAGAGCCTGTTCAATGTCTTTTTGTAGATCGCATTGGAGTGCAATCGGTGTGAGTGGATGCGCCGGGTGCGCCGCATGGGCTCATGCCCATGCAAGCGGCCGGTGCGTTCAATCGCCCGATTTCACTCCAACCCTTCGGGCAAGTGCCTTGCCGGGCGGTCTGCGGCGTTGCGGCGCTTGTG
>NZ_JBMIRS010000247.1:0-6573 GCF_049198005.1 Paracidovorax sp. MALMAid1276
TGCGCTGCATCCCGTTGCCACCCCGGCGCACAGCCGATTTCTCGGTTTCAGTGGACTAGGGTGCGCGCGTCCGCGCCTGCACGCACGCGACCCTTCGGGCTGAGCCGGTAGAGGCCGAGCGCCGCGCTTACGCCTTCACCGCGCGCCAGGCCGCATCGGCCAGTTCCTCGCGGTATGTCGTTGGCGAGGGCAGGGCGCTCGTCCCTTCCAGCCCGGACAGCCACGCCCGGCAGTAGCTCTGCACCGGCCCCATCACCAGTGACGGCATCAGCTCGCACGGCAGGTTGCGCACGGCGCCGGACTGCCGGTGCGGCTCGAACCACGCCACCAGCGCGGCATTGCGGCGGCGCGCCGCGTCGGCCAGGTCCGGGGTGCGCGGGCCGGCTGCCACCGTGCCGCGCGCCTGAAACAGAAAGCGTGCCCGCTCGGGTTGCGCCACCACCCAGTCCAGATAGCCGGTGACCAGCGCGCGCACGCCGGCTTCCACCCCCCGGGCGGCGTCCAGCTGCGCCTGCACGCTGCGCGACTGGTCGTCAAAGATGCCGAAGAACAGGGCCGCCACGATGCCGTCGCGGTTGCCGAAGTGGTGATAGATGCTGCCCACGCTGGCGCCGCAGCGCGCGCGCACGCCGTCGATGCTGACCGCGTCCACGCCGCCGTCGGCCGCGCAGGCCAGGGCGGCG
The DNA here is from genome assembly GCF_049198005.1 of Paracidovorax sp. MALMAid1276. Classification (NCBI taxonomy): domain Bacteria; kingdom Pseudomonadati; phylum Pseudomonadota; class Betaproteobacteria; order Burkholderiales; family Comamonadaceae; genus Paracidovorax; species Paracidovorax sp. MALMAid1276. Next base: position 684 of record NZ_JBMIRS010000247.1, read on the forward strand.
TCCAGGATGTCCTGCCGGCGGTCCGTCGGCTCGGGCGCGGGGGCTGTGCCGGGGTGATGGGGTAGGGAAGATCGGGTGCGGCTTGCCATGGGCGCTGATTCTAGAATAAAGTTCTAGAAAAACTTTCTAACCCCACCTTGCCCATGTCCGCCACCTCGACTGCCTCCTTGAACGCCTCCTTGAACGCCTCCTTGAACGCCGCCGCGCCACTGCCCGGCCACGCGCTGTACCCGCACCTGCTTGCACCGCTCGACCTGGGCTTCACCACGCTCAAGAACCGCGTGCTCATGGGCTCCATGCACACCGGGCTGGAGGACGGGCGCGACCTGTCGCGCATGGCAGCCTACTTCCGCGAGCGGGCCGAGGGCGATGTGGGCCTGATCGTGACCGGCGGTTTTGCGCCCAACATCGCGGGCTGGGCCAAGCCGTTTGCGGGCACCTTGTCCACCTCGGGCGCGGCCAAACGCCACCGGGTGGTGACCGATGCGGTGCACGGCGCGGGCGGCAAGATTGCGCTGCAGATCCTGCACACGGGCCGCTATGCCTACCACCCGCTGGCGGTGGCGCCCTCGCGCCTGCAGTCGCCCATCTCACCGTTCACCCCGTTTGCGTTGTCGGCGCGTGGCGTGGAGCGCCAGATCCGCGCGTTTGTGAACTGCGCCGTGAAGGCCCGCGAGGCCGGGTACGACGGCGTGGAGGTGATGGGCTCGGAGGGCTATTTCATCAACCAGTTCCTGTCGCAGGCGACCAACCTGCGCACGGATGCCTGGGGCGGCGACTACAGCCAGCGCATGCGCCTGCCGGTGGAAATCATCGGCCGCATGCGCGACGCGGTGGGGCCGGACTTCATCCTCATCTACCGCCTGTCGATGATTGACCTGGTGCCCGGTGGCAGCGCCTGGGACGAGATCGTCACCCTGGGCAAGGCTGTGGCCACGGGCGGCGCCAGCATCGTCAACACCGGCATCGGCTGGCACGAGGCGCGGGTGCCCACCATTGCCACCAGCGTGCCGCGCGCGGCGTTTGCCTGGGTCACCCAGAAGATGAAGGCCGAATTTGCTGCGGCGGGCATCACCACGCCGCTCGTCACCTCCAACCGCATCAACACGCCCGAGGTGGCCGAGCAGGTGCTGGCCGACGGCTGCGCCGACATGGTGTCCATGGCGCGCCCGCTGCTGGCCGATGCCGCGTTCGTGAAGAAGGCCGCGCAGGGCCGGGCCGACCGCATCAACACCTGCATCGCCTGCAACCAGGCCTGCCTGGACCATGTGTTCCAGAACAAGACCAGCAGCTGCCTGGTCAACCCGCGTGCCTGCCACGAGACCGAGCTGGTCTACCGCCCGGTGTCGTCGCGCAAACGCGTCGCCGTGGTCGGCGCAGGGCCTGCGGGCCTTACTGCCGCCACGGTGGCGGCCGAGCGCGGGCACGAGGTGCACCTGTTCGATGCCGCCCCCGCCATCGGCGGCCAGCTGAACATGGCCAAGGTGATTCCGGGCAAGGAGGAGTTCCATGAAATGCTGCGCTACCTGGCCACGCGGGTGGAAGACACGGGCGTGCAGCTGCACCTGAACCGCACGGTGGACGCGGCGGACCTCGCGGCCTACGACGAGGTGGTGATCGCCACCGGCGTGCTGCCGCGGGACCCGCAGATCCCCGGCCAGGACCATCCCAAGGTGCTGAGCTACATCGACGTGCTGCGCCACGGCAAGCCGGTGGGCGAGCGTGTGGCCATCATCGGCGCGGGCGGCATCGGCTTTGACGTGGCCGAGTTCCTCACGCATGGTGAGCACCCCTCCACCACGCTCAGCCTGCCCGCCTGGCAGGCCGAGTGGGGCATCACCGACCCGGCCGAGGCGCGTGGTGGCCTGGCCCCCGCGGGGCCGCGGGCCACGCCGCCTGCGCGGCAGGTGACGCTGCTGCAGCGCAAGAAGGGCAAGCTGGGCAACGGCCTGGGCAAGACCACGGGCTGGATCCACCGCACGGTGCTCAAGATGAAGCAGGTGGAGATGGTGGGCGGCGTGAACTACGAGCGCATCGGCGACGAGGGCCTGCTCGTGTCATACGGCGAAAAGCGCGAAGACCCGACGTGGATTGCCTGCGACACCGTGGTGCTGTGCGCAGGCCAGGTGCCGCTGCGCACCTTGGCCCAGGCGCTGGAGGCGCAGGGCCAGCGGCCGCACCTGGTGGGAGGCGCGCGCGAGGCCGGCGAACTGGACGCCAAGCGCGCCATCGACCAGGCGGCACGGCTGGCAGCGCGGCTGTAAACGTGGCTGCAAACGTGGCTGCAAACGTGGCTGCAAGTGCGTTGCTGCGGCCTGTCGGTGCCGCAAAATATCAATGAAAAGTGCCTTTACCGCTTGATGGTAAACACTTTTTTGCTATCAAAAATGTAGTTGTGATGCGGCATGGGTTCAAGACTCGGCTCGCCGCTCACGGGCGGGGCAGGTCCTGCAAGGCGTGGAACACCCGCAACGCGGCCCATGCGTCATTGGCGGCATAGGCCAGCTGCGCGTCGGTGAGTCGTTCATTCGCCCAGTTGGACGTGGCAACGCTCTTGGATTTGAGGAAGCGCCGGTTGAAGAGCACCGCCACGGCGGCCTTCACCCCCATGTCCTTGCGGTAGCCGTGCTGGCGAAACACCGCGTTCAGATCCAGCACGCCGGCAGGCTCCACCCCCAGCTTGCGGCGAATGCGCTGCATGTCGTCTCCCAGCCCGAACCCCGCCTTGGTCACGCCGGGCAGTGCGAGAAGCTCGGCCACCTGCGCGCGGCAGCCCATGTCGTGCAGCTGGAAGACCCAGGCGTGGTCGAGGGTGGCGAGTTGCACCACGTGGGGCCCGTCGGACGCCTCGCCCTGCGTGAAGGTGGGTTTGGACTCGGTGTCAAAGCCCCAGGCGCTCGCGCCGATGAGGGCCGCACGGGCCTGCTCGGCCTCTTCGCGCGTGGCGACCCGTGTGATGCGGGGAGTGCCCAGGCGCTCGAACGGGTCCAGCAACGCAATCTGGTCTTTGTCGGGCACCCGGCGCTGCGGCGGGCGTGGGCGGGCGGTCTGGGGGCGGGCAGGGGGCGTGGCTGTCATGCGGGGCATTGTGCCGCGCCGAGGACGGACCCGGCCGGGCCGCCTACCGCCCTTTGTCGGGTCACGGCACTGCCACCACCTCGGGACGAGGCAGATGGTGCGACCCTTGCCATTGCGCATTGCCGAACTGAATCTGCCGTTCGATTATCTGCCTTGACTGAAAAATCGACGGATCCAATGCACCTTGGATTATCTCCATAGGGCGTTATTGATTTTCTTATTGCTGCGTTCTGACCGACGAGGAAATCACACTCAGACCCAAAGGCGTGCCTTTCGGGTCGCGGATGGCCGTAATCGCCTTGAAGGCCGCGGCCTGGACACGGTCTGGCAGCCGGACAAAATTGTTTTCGTGCACCAGCATGTCTCCGTTGACGAAGGACCACATGATGAACTTCAGCGCCTCGATGGTCTGCTCGGTGTTCTGGGTCACCTTGGGAAACACCACGAACGTACCCATGGTGATGGGCCACACCGTTTTGCCCGTCTTTTGGGTCAGCGTGTTGTTGAAGGCCCCGGTCTGGGGCCATTCACTGCTGGCCAGCGCCGCCCTGAACGCGTCGATCGAGGGTTTGACGAAAACGCCGTCGGCGTTCTTCACCTGCACCGATGCCAGGCCGTACTCGGCCACATAGCCAAAATCCACATAGCCAATGGCGCCCACGGTGTCGCGCACGCCTTTGGCAACCCCCTCGCTGCCCTTGAAGGCCAGGTGCCCGTCGGGCCACTTGATGCTGGTCTTGACGCCGAACGATGTCTTCCACGCCGGGCTGACCTTGGCGAGATAGTCGGCGAAGTTGTAGGTGGTGCCCGAGCCATCCGAGCGCACCACCACCTTGATCGGCAGGTCGGGCAAGGGGCTGTCGGGGTTCAGGGCGGTGATCTCGGCGGCGTTCCAGCGGGTGATCTCGCCCATGAAGATGCGGCTGAGCAATTCGCCCGTCAGGCGCAACTGGGCGTTCTGGATCTTGGGCAGGTTGACGATGGGGCTGATGCCGGTGATGGCCACGGGCAGCGCGATCAGCCCGTGTTCGAGCAGGTCCTTGTCTGACGGGTGCACATCGGTGGCGCCAAACCCCACCGCTTGCTGCTGGATTTTCTTCATGCCCGCGCTGGAACCGACGGGTTCATAGGCCACGCCTGTGCCCGTGGCCTTGGTGTAGGCCTTGGCCCAGCTGCGGTAGATGGGCGCGGCGGCCGATGAGCCCGCGCCCGTCACCATGGCCTGCGCACCGGCCTCGCCGGCCAGGAGCAGGGCCCAGCACAGCCCGCACAGCGCATAAATATATTTCATGAGTTCCTCCAGGTTTTGTATTGATTCTGTGGGTGTGACGTTTCCCCACTTTGCGTCGCGCCCTCCCATTCGAAGGGCGCGGTAGCGTATCAAAAAATATTAATTTTCAGTGAATGCACCCGGAGAAAGAAAATGGCATTTTCCGTGCGTCACCATATTGTCATTTGAAACAAATAGTATCTTCTGCGCAACGCCATGCAGAGGTGGCAGATGGCCGGCGGCCAGCAGATCGTCGCGCCGCCGAGCCCCGGCACCCACTGCATGGATGGAACACAAGGGCGGCGCCTGCGTGGGGCGCCCCCGGTCACCGACGAAAGTTTCAGATGCTTCAAAAAATGAAAATTGGCACCCGGCTGACGCTCGCATTTGCCGTGCTGCTACTGTTGATTTCGGCGCTGGCTGCGGGCGGCATCAGCGGCGCCAACCGCCTGACCGAGCGCAGTGCCGCGCTGTATGGCGACCGCACCGTGCCCCTGGGTGTGCTGGCGGAGATCAGCCACCTCACCCAGCGCAACCGCGTGCTGGTGATGGACATGCTGATGGACCCCGGCACCAGCAACCTGCAGGCCAGCCACACCGAGCTGACGGCCAACGTGGAGCGCATCCGCAGCCTCTGGAACGGCTACTCCACCAAGCTGCTGGCCCCGCAGGAGCAGGCTCTGGCCCAGGCCTTCGCCGACGCCAACGCCCTGTACCTCGACAAGGGCCTGATTCCCGCCGCACAGGCGCTGGTGTCTGGCAAATACGACGATGGTTCGGAGCTGTACATCACCCAGATCCGCCCGCAGGCCGCCAAGGTGCAGGCCGCGATCGAGCAGCTGGTGGGCCTTCAGATCCAGGTGGGCGCTGACGAGTTCGGGGCCGCCAAGTCCATGAGCGAGGCCATCCATGTGTGGATGCTGGCCGCCGCCGCGCTGGCGCTGCTGGTGGGCGCGGTGATGGCCTTGGTCATCACGCGTTCCATCTCGCGGCCGCTGCAGCAGGCGGTGGCGCTGGCACGCACGGTGGCCGGTGGCGACCTGAGCGCACAGATCGTGGTGCGCGGCAGCGACGAAACCGCAGAACTCCTGGGTGCCCTGCGGGAGATGAACGAGCAACTGGTGCGTGTGATCACCGAGGTGCGCGACAGCACCGAGACCGTGGCGCAGGACGCCGTGCTCATGGCGGGCGGCGCGGAAGACCTGGCACGCCGCACGGAGCTGCAGGCATCGAGCCTGCAGGAGACTGCCGCTTCGATGGAGCAGCTCACCATCACGGTGCAGCACAACACCGACAACGCCCACCGCGCGACGCAGCTGGCGCAGGAGGCCAGCAAAGTGGCCAACGAGGGCGGCAATGCGATGCGCGACGTCGTCGCCACGATGGAGGAGATCTCCCAGCAGTCGCAGAAGATTGCCGACATCATCAAGGTGATCGATGACATCGCGTTCCAGACCAACCTGCTGGCGCTCAATGCGGCGGTGGAGGCCGCGCGAGCGGGAGAGCAGGGGCGCGGCTTTGCCGTGGTGGCCGGCGAGGTGC